>NZ_JBYSYZ010000014.1:51196-137816 GCF_058783925.1 Pseudomonas sp. FW305-70 | reverse complement strand
CCCATCCCCCCACCCACGCACATGGTGACGATGCCGTACCGCAGATTGCGCCGCTGCAACTCACGCACAAGATGCCCGACCTGACGCGAGCCGGTCATGCCGAACGGGTGGCCGATGGAAATCGAGCCGCCGTTGACGTTGTACCGGGCGTTGTCGATTTCCAGGCGATTACGGCTATAGAGGCACTGCGAAGCGAACGCCTCGTTGAGTTCCCACAGATCGATATCGGCAACTTGCAAGCCTTTGGCCTTGAGCAGTTTCGGCACCGAAAACACCGGGCCGATGCCCATCTCGTCCGGCGCGCAACCGGCCACGGTAAAACCACGGAAGAACGCTTTCGGCTTGAGCCCCAGTTCCAGCGCCTTTTCCAGGCTCATCACCAGGGTCATGGACGCGCCGTCCGACAGTTGTGAAGAGTTGCCGGCCGTGACCGAGCCATCTTCGGCGAACACCGGTTTCAAGCCGGCCAGGCTTTCCAGTGTGGTGTCGGGGCGGTTGCAGTCATCGCGGTCGACGATGCCGTCGAGGATCTGTACCTGGCCGGTCGCCTTGTCTTCGACGCGGTACTTCACCGCCATCGGCACGATTTCATCAGTGAACAGCCCGGCGGCCTGAGCCTCTGCGGTGCGCTGCTGGCTTTGCAGCGCGTACAGGTCCTGCTCTTCACGACTGACGTTGTACCGACGTGCGACGATTTCAGCCGTCTGGCCCATCGGGAAGTAGATACCCGGTACCTGCTCCTTGAGCAGCGGGTTGATCAGGTTGTCGGTGTTGACGCTTTTCATGGTCAGGCTGATGGACTCGACGCCACCGGCGACGATGATGTCGCTGCAACCCGAAGCGATCTGGTTGGCGGCGATGGCGATCGCCTGCAAGCCCGAGGAACAGAAGCGGTTGAGGGTCATGCCGGCCGTACCGATGCCCAGGCGCGACAGCACCGCGACATTGCGCCCGATATTGAAACCCTGCGCGCCTTCGTTGGAACCGGCGCCAACGATGCAGTCCTCGACGCTTGCCGGATCGATACCGGTGCGCGCCAACAGGGCATCGACGCAGTGTGCCGCCATGTCGTCCGGGCGGGTCATGTTGAATTTGCCGCGAAAGGATTTGGCCAGGCCGGTCCGCACGCTGTCGACGATCACCACTTCACGCATGGCATACCTCATTGTTGTTGTCGGTTGAGAGTGGACCGAGCATAAGTCCAGCCCTTCACCGACCGCGACAATCATTCACCCCGCGTATGCGTAACCATCGCCTCAATCCTTGTCCTTCTGCTTCTTGCGCTCATGCCGGTCGGCTTTTTCGAAAGCCTCCTCCAGCGCCCGATTGATGGTGCGCAAGACTTTGACTCGCGCCCAGCGCTTGTCGTTGGCCTCCACCAGGGTCCATGGCGCAATCTCGGTGCTGGTACGGTCAACCATGTCGCCGACCGCTGCGCGATAGTCATCCCATTTTTCACGGTTGCGCCAGTCATCTTCAGTGATCTTGAAGCGCTTGAAGGAAATCTTTTCGCGTTCCTCAAAACGCTCCAGTTGCGTCTGTTTGTCGATGGACAGCCAGAACTTGACCACGATCACACCGGCGTCGGTGAGTTGTTCCTCGAAGTCGTTGATTTCACCGTAGGCACGCAGCCAGTCTGCCGGGCTGCAAAACCCTTCGATGCGTTCCACCAACACCCGGCCATACCAGGAGCGGTCGAACACGGTGAACTTGCCCCGGGCCGGGAGGTGCCGCCAGAAGCGCCACAGATAGGGTTGCGCCCGCTCCTCTTCAGTGGGGGCGGCAATCGGCACGATGCTGTATTGGCGCGGATCGAGCGCCGCCGCCACCCGGCGGATCGCCCCGCCCTTGCCTGCCGCGTCGTTGCCCTCGAACACCGTCACCAGTGCATGGCGACGCATGCGTTTGTCACGCATCAACCCGGAAAAACGCGCCTGCTCGGTGATCAGCTGTTCTTCGTAATCCTCCTTGTCCAGGTGCAGGCTCAGGTCCAGGCTGTCGAGCAGGTTCACTTGATCGACACTGGGGAACACTGGCGCGGCACTGACCTTTTCCGGATGGATCGTCGGCCGCTGCAATGCGCCCTGCAGGCCCGCCAGCAGAATCCGCCCCACGGCCAGACTGCGATAATGGGCATCCGCCCCGGCGATCACATGCCAGGGTGCATAGACGCGACTGGTACGGCGCAGCACCCGCTCGCCATACTTCACGAACCTGTCATAGGTTTCCGATTGCTGCCAGTCCAGCGGGCTGATGCGCCAGCTGTGCAGCGGGTCGTCGGCCAACGCCTTGAGCCGTGCCTTCATCTGCTTCTTGGAAAGGTGAAACCAGAACTTGAAGATCAGCGC
Source organism: Pseudomonas sp. FW305-70 (assembly GCF_058783925.1). Taxonomy (NCBI): domain Bacteria; kingdom Pseudomonadati; phylum Pseudomonadota; class Gammaproteobacteria; order Pseudomonadales; family Pseudomonadaceae; genus Pseudomonas; species Pseudomonas sp. FW305-70. The sequence goes on along the minus strand of NZ_JBYSYZ010000014.1, from coordinate 135,468 downwards.
ACCTTCATCGCAGAGCATCTTTTCCAGGCGCTCGGCGCCATTGATCGCCTGGTCCAGCCGCGGATCCTTGAACTCGCCATGGACCCGCCCCTGCAGCATCTGGCTGTACCAGTTGCCGAAGAAAATCCCCATGCGCCCCTTGGCCGGAAGCATCCGCCAGTAGCGCCAGGCCGGTGGCCGCGCCAGTTCTTCGTCAGTTTGCTGATCAAAGGTACGGACCTCGATCAGGCGCGGGTCCATCCACTCGTTGAGCAACTTGATCGTCTCGCCCTTGCCGGCACCTTCGATGCCATTGATCAAAATGATCACCGGAAAGCGGCGTTGCTGCTGCAATTCGAACTGCGCTTCGAGCAACGCCTCGCGCAGGGCCGGTTCTTCGGCGTCGTAGGTTTCTTTGTCGATGGCGTGATCGATTTCAGCGGATTCGAACATGGATGGCTCCCTTCCAGATGTGAGCAAGACTAGCGGAAGTTGATGTCGAGCGATGCCGCCTGGATCAAAAGATCGCAGCCTTCGGCAGCTCCTACATGATTACGCCGATCTATGTAGGAGCTGCCGAAGGCTGCGATCCTTTAGCGATCGGCTAGAATGGCGACCTTGCCGTTGCCGAGCCTGCCATGAAACCTGTATTGCCCCACGCCCAGCTCGACTGGGACGACCAAGGTCGCCCGTATTCGCGAGTGTTCGATGATGTGTATTTCTCCGACAAATCGGGGCTGGACGAAACCCGCTACGTGTTCATCGAACAGAACCGTTTGGCGGAACGCTTTGCGGCCTTGCCCAAGGGCGGGCGGCTGGTCATCGGTGAAACGGGGTTCGGCACCGGGCTGAATTTCCTGTGCGCCTGGCAGGTGTTCGAGCAACACGCCGTGGCCGGTGCGCGACTGCATTTTGTCAGCGTCGAAAAGTACCCGTTGAGCCCGGCCGACTTGCAACGTGCCCTGGCACTGTGGCCGGAACTCAAGGTGTTTGCCGATCAACTGCTTGAGCAATACGTAGCCATCCATCAGGGCTTTCAGCGCCTGACGCTGGACCACGGCCGCATCACCCTGACCCTGCTGATCGGCGACGCGCTGGAGCAACTGCCCCAACTCGACGCCCGGGTCGACGCCTGGTTCCTCGACGGTTTCGCTCCGGCGAAAAACCCGGACATGTGGACCGCCGAACTGTTTGCCGAACTGGCGCGCCTGGCCGCGCCCGGTGCATCCATCAGCACCTTCACCAGCACCGGTTGGGTGCGGCGCCTGCTCAACGCCGCCGGTTTCAAGATGAAACGCACCCCGGGCATCGGCCACAAATGGGAAATCCTGCGCGGCGAGTTCCTCGGCTGGCCCGACGACGTACCCGCCCCGGCGCCCGACAAACCCTGGTTTGCCCGACCTGCACCGCCGAGCGGCGAACGCCGGGCACTGGTGATCGGCGCCGGGCTGGCCGGTTGTGCCAGCGCCGCCAGCCTGGCTGCACGGGGCTGGCAAGTGACGTTGCTGGAGCGTCACGACGACATCGCCCGGGAAGCTTCGGGCAATCCGCAGGGCGTGCTCTACCTGAAGTTATCGGCGCATGGCACGGTGCTGTCGCAAATGATCGTCAGCGGATTCGGCTACACCCGACGACTGCTCGAACACTTGCAACGGGGCCGCGACTGGGACGATTGCGGCGTGTTGCAACTGGCCTTCGATGCCAAGGAAGCCGAACGCCAGGCGCAATTGGCGGCGGCGTTTGCGCCGGACCTGGTGCACCTGGTGGATCAATCCGGGGCGCAGGCCGTGGCCGGGATCGGACTGGCACAGGGTGGCCTGTTCTATCCGCAAGGCGGCTGGGTCCACCCACCGGCGCTGTGCCAGTGGCAGGCCGGGCATCCGCGGGTTCAACTGCTCACGCATTGTGATGCGCTGGAACTGCGCAAAGTCGAGGATCAATGGCAAGCCTGGAACGGCGAGCAATTGCTTGCCAGCGCACCCGTGGTGGTCCTCGCCGGTGCTGCGGACATCCAGCGTTTCCCCGAGAGTGCCGGGTTGCCGCTCAAACGCATTCGCGGGCAAATCACCCGCCTGGCGCAAACGCCGCAAAGCCAGGCCCTGAGTACGGTGGTGTGCGCCGAAGGTTATGTCGCTCCCGCACGCCTGGGCGAACACACCCTGGGGGCCAGTTTCGATTTCAACAGCGATGACCTGACGCCGACCACGGCTGAACACCTGGGCAACCTGACCATGCTCGAAGAGATTTCCCACGATCTGGTCGAGCGCCTGGAGATTGACCACCTCGACCCCGAGAGCCTCCAGGGGCGCGCCGCGTTTCGCTGTACCAGCCCCGACTACCTGCCAATCGTCGGCCCCTTGGCCGACACCCAGGCCTTCGCTCAGGCCTATGCCGCGCTGGGCAAGGACGCCCGGCAGGTGCCGGACGTCGAATGCCCGTGGCTCAACGGCTTGTACATCAACAGCGGCCACGGCTCGCGCGGCCTGATCACCGCGCCGCTGTCCGGAGAACTGCTGGCCGCCTGGCTGGACAACGAGCCCCTGCCCTTGCCCAGGAGCGTGGCCGAAGCCTGTCATCCCAACCGGTTTGCGTTACGGCGCCTGATCCGGGGCAAATAGTCGATACCGCCGTCGAGAGCGCCCGCACAGCGGCTCTCGGCCCGGGTTTCGCCCTCTTATAACTCATCGATATAAAACTCCCCTTGCCGAGGCGGGTCAGTTTCTGAGTACCCGCCATTTTGGCGCGGTATCGATTGACCCTCCCCAACGGAAAAACCGGTAAGGAATTTATGTGCGGATTAGCTGGCGAGTTACGTTTTGATCATCAACCTGCAGACCTTGCAGCCGTTGAACGAATCACCCATCACCTGGCCCCTCGCGGCCCCGACGCCTGGGGATTTCATAGCCAGGGGCCGGTTGCCCTGGGCCATCGGCGCCTGAAAATCATGGACCTGTCGGACGGCTCGGCGCAGCCGATGATCGACCCGCAATTGGGCCTGTCCCTGGCCTTCAACGGCGCTATCTACAACTTTCCGGAACTGCGCGCCGAGCTTGAAAGCCTGGGTTACTCCTTCTATTCCGGTGGCGACACTGAAGTCCTGCTCAAGGGCTATCACGCCTGGGGCGAAGCCTTGCTGCCGAAACTCAACGGTATGTTCGCCTTTGCCGTTTGGGAGCGCGATGCCCAACGCCTGTTCATCGCCCGCGACCGTCTTGGCGTAAAACCCTTGTACCTGTCGCGCACCGGCCAGCGCTTGCGCTTTGCCTCAGCACTGCCGGCATTGCTCAAGGGCGGCGACATCAATCCGCTCCTCGATCCGGTGGCGCTCAATCACTACCTGAATTTCCACGCCGTGGTCCCCGCACCGCGCACGTTGCTGGCGGGCATCGAAAAACTGCCGCCAGCGACCTGGATGCGCATCGAAGCCGATGGTCGCACCGAGCAGAAAACCTGGTGGACCCTGGCCTACGGCCCCCACGACGACGAGAAGAACCTGACCCTCGAAGACTGGCGCGACCGGGTGCTCGACAGCACCCGCGAAGCCGTCGCGATTCGTCAGCGTGCGGCGGTCGATGTTGGCGTGCTGCTGTCCGGTGGTGTCGACTCGAGTTTGCTGGTGGGCCTGTTGCGGGAAGTCGGCGTGGACAATCTGTCGACCTTCTCCATCGGTTTCCAGGATGCCGGCGGCGAGCGCGGTGACGAGTTCCAGTACTCCGACCTGATCGCCCGGCACTACGGCACGCACCATCACCAATTGCGCATCGATGAAAAAGAGATCATCGAACAACTGCCCGCCGCGTTCCGCGCCATGAGCGAACCGATGGTCAGTCATGACTGCATCGCGTTCTACCTGTTGTCCCGCGAAGTGGCCAAACACTGCAAGGTCGTCCAGAGCGGCCAGGGCGCCGACGAACTGTTCGCCGGCTACCACTGGTACCCGCAAGTGGACGGTGCGAGCGATCCCTATGCCGCGTACCGCGACGCGTTTTTCGACCGCAGCTACGACGACTACGCGGCGACCGTGCAGCCCAAATGGCTGACCGCCAATGACGCCGCCGGTGACTTCGTCAAAGCCCATTTCGCCCAGCCCGGTGCCGATGCGGCAGTGGACAAGGCCTTGCGTCTGGACAGTTCGGTGATGCTGGTGGACGACCCGGTCAAACGCGTCGACAACATGACCATGGCCTGGGGCCTGGAAGCGCGCACGCCGTTTCTCGACTACCGCCTGGTGGAGCTGTCGGCCCGGATTCCGGGGCGTTTCAAACTGCCGGACGGCGGCAAGCAAGTCTTGAAAGAAGCCGCGCGCCTAGTGATTCCCAGTGAAGTGATCGACCGCAAGAAAGGTTACTTCCCGGTGCCGGGCCTCAAGCATTTGCAGGGCGATACACTGGAGTGGGTGCGTGAGTTGCTGCTCGATCCGAGCCAGGATCGCGGCCTGTTCAACCCGGCAATGCTCGACCGTCTGCTGACCGATCCCCAGGGACAGTTGACGCCGTTGCGCGGCTCCAAGCTGTGGCAACTGGCGGCCCTCAACCTGTGGCTCAGCGAACAAGGAATCTGACCGATGAAACCTCACGCCACGGCTTTCAGCCAACGCCTGTTGCGCGGCCAGTCGCCTTCCTACGAACGTTTGCAGGCACGCCTGGCCGAGGATGGCAGTGAACTCGGCGCCGCACCGATTGCGGTGCATTGCGGTTGGGGCCGCTTGTTGATCGGCCACACCTTTGCCGATGCGGCGAGCCTGGCCGCGGAGTTGCTCAACGAGCAGCCCGGCGAACGGGACATCGCGCTGTACGTCGCCGCGCCCCAGCAGGTGCTGGGGCTGGAGCCGGCGCAGCTGTTCCTCGACCCGTCCGATACCTTGCGCCTGTGGTTCAGCGACTACCGCCAGGCGACCCGGGTGTTTCGTGGATTTCGCATTCGACGCGCACAGAGCGACGCCGACTGGCAGGCCATCAACCAGCTGTACCAGGCGCGCGGCATGCTGCCGATCGATGCCACCCTGCTCACTGCGCGCCACCTGGGCGGCCCGGTGTACTGGCTGGCGGAAGACGATGACAGCGGCGCGGTCATCGGCAGCGTCATGGGCCTCAATCATGCTAAAGCCTTCAACGATCCGGAACACGGCAGCAGTCTCTGGTGCCTGGCGGTCGACCCGCATTGTGCGCGGCCGGGCGTCGGCGAAGTGCTGGTGCGGCATCTGATCGAACACTTCATGAGTCGCGGTCTCGCTTACCTCGACCTGTCCGTGCTGCACGACAACCGCCAGGCGAAAAACCTGTACGCCAAGCTCGGTTTTCGCAACCTGTCGACCTTCGCCATCAAGCGCAAGAACGGCATCAACCAGTCGCTGTTTCTCGGGCCGGGCCCCGAAGCCGCCTTTAATCCGTACGCCCGGATCATCGTCGAAGAAGCACACCGTCGCGGCATCGATGTGCAAGTCGATGACGCCGATGCCGGAATGTTCACCCTCAGCCATGGCGGGCGCCGGGTACGCTGCCGCGAATCACTGAGTGACCTGACCAGCGCCATCAGCATGACCCTGTGCCAGGACAAGAGCCTGACCCACAAGGTGCTCAAGGCTGCCGGGCTGAACCTGCCCGTGCAGCAACTGGCGGGCAATGCCGATGACAATCTGGCGTTCCTGGATGAGCACCGGCGCGTGGTGGTCAAACCGCTGGACGGCGAACAGGGCCAAGGCGTGGCGGTCGACTTGCAGACCATCGAAGAGGTGCAGCACGCCATCGAGGCGGCCCGCCAGTTTGATAGTCGCGTGCTGCTGGAAAGCTTCCACCAAGGCCTCGACCTGCGAATCCTGGTGATCGGTTTTGAAGTGGTCGCGGCCGCGATTCGCCGGCCGGCCGAAGTGATCGGCGATGGCCAGCACTCCATCGGCCAGTTGATCGAAGCCCAGAGCCGGCGCCGACAAGCGGCCACGGGTGGCGAAAGCAAGATCCCGCAGGACGCGGAAACCCTTCGCACCTTGCAGGCGGCCGGATACGACTACGGCAGCATTCTGCCGGCCGGTGAGCATCTGTTTGTACGGCGTACGGCGAATCTTCATACCGGCGGCATTCTCGAGGACGTCACGGCGATCCTGCATCCGACGCTGCTGGATGCGGCTGTACGGGCCGCTCGGGCGCTGGACATTCCCGTGGTCGGCCTCGACCTGATGGTGTCCGCCGCTGACCAGCCGGACTACGTGTTTATCGAAGCCAACGAACGGGCCGGGCTGGCCAACCACGAACCACAGCCGACGGCGGAGCGATTTGTGGATTTGTTGTTTCCCCACAGCCAGCCGGTGGTTTCTTAGTGATGTGTTGTCTGGACCGGCCCCTTCGCGAGCAAGCCCGCTCCCACAGGGGAATGCAATTAAATGTGGGAGCGGGCTTGCTCGCGAAGACGGACTGACAAACAACACAAATCCCTCATCGAAACCATCGATGCGCTCAACTCATCAGGAGTTTCCATGACCAGCAAAATCCCCGAACCGGACCTCGGTTACCTGCAAAAAGTCCTGTTGGAAATGCTCGCCATTCCCAGCCCCACCGGGTTCACCGACACCATCGTGCGCTACGTCGCCGAGCGCCTTGAAGAACTCGGCATTCCCTTCGAGCTGACCCGTCGCGGCACCATCCGCGCCACGCTCAAGGGCAAGAAAAACAGCCCCGACCGCGCCGTTTCCGCCCACCTGGACACCATCGGCGCGGCAGTGCGTGCGGTGAAGGACAACGGCCGCCTGGCCCTCGCGCCGGTCGGTTGCTGGTCCAGCCGCTTTGCCGAAGGCAGCCGGGTCAGCCTGTTTACCGACAACGGCGTGATCCGTGGCAGCGTCTTGCCGTTGATGGCGTCCGGGCACGCGTTCAATACCGCCGTGGATGAAATGCCGATCAGTTGGGATCACATCGAATTGCGCCTGGACGCCTACTGCGCCACCCGCGCCGACTGCGAATCGCTGGGCATCAGCGTCGGCGATTTCGTCGCCTTCGACCCGTTGCCGGAGTTCACCGAAAGCGGCCATATCAGCGCCCGCCACCTCGATGACAAAGCTGGAGTGGCCGCGCTGCTGGCGGCCCTCAAAGCCATCGTCGACAGTGGCGAAGAACTGATGATCGACTGCCATCCGCTGTTCACCATCACCGAGGAAACCGGCAGCGGCGCCGCGGCGGCGCTGCCCTGGGACGTCAGTGAATTCGTCGGCATCGACATCGCTCCGGTCGCGCCAGGCCAGCACTCCAGCGAGCATGCGGTAAGCATCGCGATGCAGGACTCCGGCGGGCCGTATGACTATCACCTATCGCGTCACCTCCTGCGCCTGGCCAGCGACAACGACCTGCCGGCACGCCGCGACCTGTTCCGCTACTACTTCAGCGACGCGCATTCGGCGGTCACCGCCGGCCACGACATTCGCACGGCCCTGCTGGCCTTCGGCTGCGACGCCACCCACGGTTACGAACGCACCCACATCGACAGCCTCGCCGCCCTGAGCCGCCTGCTCGGTGCCTACATCCTCAGCCCGCCGGTGTTTGCCAGCGATGCGCAACCGGCCAAGGGCTCACTGGACCGGTTCAGCCATCAGCTCGAACATGACACGCAGATGGAAAGCGATACGCGGGTGCCGTCGGTGGACAGCCTGGTGGGGCAGCGGTCGGAGAGTTAAGTCAGACTCTTCATTGCCTGACAGATCGCCTTCGCGAGCAAGCCCGCTCCCACAGTGACCGAGTTACTTCCATGAAAATGCGGTCGAATGTGGGAGCGGGCTTGCTCGCGAAGGCGTCAGACCAGACAACACATCAGCCCCAGGCTAGCCGCAACAGCCCAATCGCCGTAGCATCGCGCCATTGATCCGACCGAGGTGCCTATGCTGATCCCCCACGACCAACTTGAAGTCGACACCCTCACCCGCCTGATCGAGGATTTCGTGACCCGCGACGGCACCGACAATGGTGACGACACGCCGCTGGAAACCCGCGTTCTGCGCGTGCGCCAGGCGCTGACCAAGGGCCAGGCACTGATTGTCTTCGACCCGGAAAGCGAGCAATGCCAACTGATGCTCAAGCATGACGTGCCCAAGCACCTGTTTGACTGAAGCTTCAGCGTTCCTTGGTTTTCGCCAGTTTGTTCTGAATGCGTTCATAGATTTCGGCGCGGTGCACATTGACGTCCTGAGGCGCCTCGACGCCAAAGCGAACGTGGTTTCCGTTGATCGCGAGAACGCGCACGCAAATGTTGTCACCGATGGAAATGGTTTCGCCCACAACGCGACTGAGTACGAGCATAAGGAGTGTCCTTCAGGGATTACTGGCCCCTGAAGATGCCCGGCCCGCCGTACGCCTACAATGCTCCGACAGCAAACCGGACCGGACTGACAGCCCCTGAACCACCCCGCTGACGGAAAAGTCCGACAAGCCGGGTGATTGTAGGGACGAGCTGTCAGGACGCGGAGAATCGCGGCCCGAACAGGATGATACTCGCGCCAATCACACACAACGCCACGCCGAGCCAGTCCGAACCCAGCGGACGAATCCGCTCGACCACGGCCAGCCAGCCAATCGAGGCAATGATGTAGATGCCACCGTAGGCAGCGTAGGCGCGGCCGGCGTAGGTGGCCTCGATACGGGTCAGCAGCAGGGCGAACAGGGTCAGGCTGAGGAGCGCCGGCACCACCCACCACATGCTTTTACCCTGGCGCAGCCACATCCAGAAGGCGAAGCAACCGGCAATTTCGAACAGCGCGGCGAGGAAAAACCACAGGTAATTGAGCATGCAAGCGTCTCGCAAGGATGGCCGATGGCGGCCACCCTAACGACCGTGCTGCCTGCGGGCAAGATCAGCTTGCGGATTGCCTGGCCTTGGCGCGCATTTTGTCGGCCATGACGGTCATTTCGTTGTAGAGCAATTGCGGGTTCTTCTGCTTGATCGCCCAGGCCATGCGGCCCTGTTCGTGGGGCAGGATCATGAACTCGCCGGCAGCGACCTGCTGGTAGATGTAGTCGGCGATGTCGGCAGCGCTGATCGGCGAGCTTTCCAGCAGCTTGCCGACCTGGGCCTTCATGGCCGGGGTCGGGCCGCGGAAGGAGTCCAGCAGGTTGGTCTGGAAGAACGACGGGCACACCACATGTACGCCGACTTCCTGATGCGCCAGCTCGATCAGCAGGCTTTCGGACAACGCCACCACGCCCGCCTTGGCCACGTTGTAGTTGCTCATCGCCGGGCCTTGCATCAGCGCGGCCATGGAGGCGATGTTGATGATCTTGCCTTTGCTTTGTTCCAGCAGCGGCAGGAAAGCCTTGCAGCCCTTGACCACGCCCATCAGGTTGATTGCTATCTGCCAGTCCCAGTCCTCCAGGGACAACTCACTGAAGAAGCCGCCAGAGGCCACACCCGCGTTATTGACGATGACATCGATGCCGCCGAGCTTGACCTCACAGGCCTGGGCAAACGCCGTCAGTTGGCTGTAGTCGCGCACGTCGCAGCGCTGGATAAAACCATCGCCACCGGCTTCACGGACCAACTTCAGGGTTTCCTGCAAACCGGGCTCGCTGACGTCCGACAAGGCCAGTTGCCAGCCTTCACGCGCCCAGCGCAACGCGATTTCGCGACCCAGGCCAGAGCCTGCACCAGTGATCATCATGCGATTTTGCATAGCAAACAGCCTTGTTGTTCTCGGAAGATGCATCGAGTGTAGCGAAGGAAGTTGCCCGACCCACGCTCCATCAGATTGCTGAATGGCCCGAGCAAACCGCGGGCGCGCCACAAGCAACTAAGGCAATCACAAAAGAAATAAGAACCTGTCCGAAATACTTCAAAAAAACTTGGAATTTTCCTGCAGTCGCATGAGTCGGAATTTTTAAGCAGCTCGAATTTACTTCATTCCCGCTGACCTGATTGGCACGGTCATTTCACTGCATTTTCGACAAGGAAAAAGACATGGGCACAATACTGATCATCATTCTGATCCTGTTACTGATCGGGGGTTTACCGGTCTTCCCGCACTCCAGAAGTTGGGGTTATGGCCCGTCCGGAATCATCGGCGTCGTATTGGTGGTGCTGTTGATCCTGCTCTTGCTCGGCAAGATATGAAAGTCTGACAAGCAGATAGAAACCAGCGAAAAAGACGATGCCAGTCCATCTGACTGGCATCGTTGTTCGGATTCACACGTTAGTGAATATCCCGCTGAGGGGATTGATATTGCCGCCGTAAGGCACGCTGGTTCCGGCTGCCTTGGCTACGGTTGCCCAGATACGCTGCATGTCGACGAAATGCTGGCCGATCACCGGGTTCCCCGCGTGGTGCTTTTGATCGGCTTGCGACGTAATGTTGAAGTACCGTCCCGAACCGTCCCCGCTTTTCAACAATCCGCTCGCCCCCCCCATTAACAACATCGGCATATCGATCATGTGTTCAGGGGATCCATCGGCCATCTCGCTGGTGAGTACGACGAGTGTATGTTGGAGCAGATTGTCGCTGGGCACGTGCGGGTCCTGGTACCGGGCCAGTTCATCCATAAACAGTTTGACCTGCCGAACGTACCATTGCCGCGTTCCCTTCCAGAGTTCTTGCCCGGAGCGACGGTGAGCACAATCGTGGGGATTTCTCTCGGGACTGACATCAACGATATTGAGCGACTCCGCCGAGCGCCCGATCTGAAGGGTGACGACCCGGGTTATCCCGCAACCCAAGGCGGTGGCCACCACTTTGTGGTGATCCGCCTGAATGCGGGTGCGGTGCGCTGCCGATCTGTAATCCAGAGGCTCGAGTGTCACCGGCTCACATGCCCCCACGGGCGGCCGTGTTTCCTCCAGGTCCTTGATGACCTGCTCCACCGAGTCGAGATGGGTATCAAGCTTTTGCCGCTCTGCGGTAGAAAGCCTGGCTCTGAGTTCCCGGATATCCACCAGGGATGCCTCCAGCAGCGCACCGGCACCAGGCTGTAGTGCGCGCCGAGTCCGAGCGGGCGACTTGAACAATGATTCAGCCATCAGCATTGGGTCACGGTAGGGGGTACGAATCGAACGTCCCTGAAACGACACAAACCAGGGCGTTCCATCGATTCCGGCGTGGGGGCCGGCAAACAGACTTCGGTGGGACGGCTCAGTGCCCGGCAGCGCTTGCCCCAGCAACACGTCAATAGACGATTGACTCTTTTGACTGTCACGCAATACCCAGTTCCAGCCATCATGACCCACGTTCCCCGGCCCCAGAATAATCCCGCGCAGGTACAACGACTGGTTGCGATAGGCGGCCAGCTCTGAACTGACTTCATTGAGCGTAAAGGCCGTGGTATCCATCCCCTGTGCAGTGGGGTGCCACAATCCGCGCCCATCACCAAAAGCACCGCCATTGTAGGAGTCCACCGCCAGTCCGTCGGGGACCACCACAAACACGACTTTCAACCTGGCTTGCTGTGTTTGCCCGGCCAAAGCCATGCGCGCCAAACCGAATTGAGTCAGAGGACCGTAGACACCTGCCGCAGCCATGCCCGCGAGAAAACGCCGACGACTTTTCAAAATGCCCATGATCAATTCCTCTCGGTTTTGTAGATGAACGCCTTGGAAGTCCCCAGGGTTCGCAACATTTCTGCCAGGGAGCCTGAAGTTTTCAAGCCATCGGCAATCGCCTTCACTGTCCCGGAGGTCGATTCATCCGATTTGTTGCCGAACACAAAGCGGAAGTAACTGTCGGCCATGCAGAACTGTGATGCCGGGTTACGCGAGACAATTCTTGCGACATCCCGGACATCATCGACCTGCTCGGTGCCGGCCAGACTGATGAACGGACCGGAGGCCTTGATCGGCAACATCTGCGGATACTGGTTATAGTTGTGGGCCTTTTCCTGAGTGCGATAACGACCAGCCGCGTCGTAATGCTCCATCGACGACCCTGTGTCATTCATGTATTGATGGCACTGCCAGCAGCGTCCACCTGAAGCTTGCTCGCCGTTGACCAGGTCCCAATGCTCACGGGTGGTAATGGCGCGAGGCGGATAAACCGGTTCAGTCGGATCGGCCTCCACCGGGGCACCGAACTCACGGCAGAACATCTGCTCACGAATCATGACTCCACGCTTGACCAATGAGGTGCTCACCAAGTCTGACGTGGCAGCTTGAGTCAGCCCCAGATGCAACAACCCTCCCCGTTTTTCGTCCACCACGACCTTTTGCATCGTGCTGCCTGTGACACCGCTGATGCCATAATGCGCGGCCAGGTCCTGATTCAAATAGGTGTAGCCGGGGTTGAACAACTCGTTCAGGGTGCCGGAACCCAGCAGCATGTTTTTGCTCAGCAGATACTGCTCCTGCGTCATGAGCTCAATCATGTGCCTGGTCAGTCCCGGTTTTTCCTGGACGCCTCGAACCGTTTTGACGTAATAGCTGACGAAGCGGTTGAACTGCTCGATGCCGCGATCGGTTTGCATCATTCGCTGAATTTCTGCAGCGATCTGTTGCGAGGTCTGCAGTTCGTTACGCTGCGCCTTGGCCAGCAGCTCAACATCCGGCGTCGTGCCCAGGAACCCGTAAGAGAGCGCAGTGGCTACCTCGAACGGTGTGAGCTGATACACCTTGCTTGCCGATGCTGACTCCACTCCCAACTCCGAGCGATAGAGAAAGTTCGGCGACATCATCAGAGCGGTGATTGCAGCCGGCGCCCCTTGCTCGTCGAGGATTTTCTGGTACCGCAACCGCTCGGCGTCAGTGACAGGCCGTCGGAACAACTGATAGCCCAGGGAGGTGACCAGATCGGTGCCTGCCCGGGAGGTTGCCAGCGCGCTCAACCGCGACGGCGAAACCTTTTCTGCCACCGACAATGCCATGTCGTAAAACAGTTTGACGTCCTCTGCCTGCAGAACGCCCATGTTCGCTTCCCCAGGGTACTTGAAGTCTTTTTCGGACTTGTCGGCCGGCAGCTTCTCGGGATTGACTTCAACACCCAGAATGTCCAGGACGGTGGCGGCATACTCATGTGGCGTCAGCAATCGCAACTGCCGCGCGCCATAGGATTCGTCCTGATCCAGGTAAGGTTTCCAGACGACGTCGAACAAGTGATTACTGATTTCAGTCGCACAGGTGGTGTCGCAATGCCCTGAAACCGGCATGGTCTTGATTTGTTTGACCAACGCGTCCCGACCCGCCACGCTCCAGAGCAAGGCCTTACTCGCGCTGTTGAAGTACTCGACCGCATGGCACTTGGTACAGGCTCCCGCCAGGACCGTTTCACCCAGGTTCTCGACATGCTGGTAAGTGACGAGTGGCAGCTGCCGGTCCTGGCTGGACTCATCAATCATCACCGGCTCCAGTTCCGGCTCCGGTTTTTCCTTCGAGTAAAACGGGTAGATCACCTTGTACTTGCCATAGTCGAGGAGCTGTTCCGTAGTCCCGCCCCATGGAATGTTTATGACCTTCGGCTCAGCATGACTCTGATCCTCGTTAATCAGGCTGACGTGCCATTGGGCATCGGTGACAGAAACAGGCCTGGCCGGTGCCTTGATCGTCACCTTGACCTCAAGCTTGACCGGCCGCTCGCGATAACGCAGGTTGATCGTATGAGTCTTGCTGGTTTCCGATAGCGTTAACGCTGTGTTGCGCACCTCGGGAATCCAGTTTTTCACATCATTGAGGCGCAACTGATACTCACCATACGCCAACCCATTGAGAACCAGCGCGGACTCATTGTTTAACGGATTCCATGAAATTTGCACCAGTCGACTATTGCCGTCGGGGGCAATCAGATAACCACTGATCATTTCGTTTTCCAGGCCGGGAGGTGACAGCATTGGACGTAATGCCAACTGCGTCTGCGGCAACCCGGTCGCGTCATAGCGCACGCGATAGATGACCCCGGCGACGTCGTCGCTGATCAGCAGGCTGCCATCCGCCAGTTCAAGAAACTCGACGGGGCGCCCAATGCACGAGCTGTCCAGGCAATAGACATCAAATCGTTCCGGGTCCTGCACAAATCCATTGATCAGCGGGATCTGGTTGACCACGCGCGTACCGTCCTGGATGGTCAGCATTTGTATGTCCATGCCTGGACGGGCAGTGGAGCCCGCACCATGCACGGCAACCAGCAAACGCTGGGTCCTTTCAGTGGCCGGGTAACCTGACCAGAACTTGACCCCGAGCGGCGCCGTGTTGGTGCCCGACTCAAAAGCTGCCGGCACATAATCAGCGGGGTTGATCTGCTCGAGCGACTTGTCGGACACAATGGCACCGGGCACCAGCGGCGGCTGGATCACACCCGGGTTGAGGTACTCCTCCTGGGTGAATCCGGGCGTGTCCTTGCCAAACCGATAAGGCACGCCGAAATGCAACCCGGGGCTGCGGATAAAGTTGACCTCGTCAGGGTTGGGGAAGCCTTGGCGATTATTGTCACTGAACCATATTTTGCCGTCCTTGGGGTTCCAGTCGAAGCCGACAGAGTTACGCACCCCCGAGGCCAGAATCTCGGACGCCCCCGTTTCCGGGGAGTAGCGCAAGACCGTCCCATAGCGCTTGTCGGCAGGAATCATGCACAAGTTGCACGGAATGCCGACCGCTGTATAAAGCCACTTGTCTGATGGATCGAGTGGATTGAAGCGCAAGGGGTGCTTCATGTGCCAGATGCGAGTGTTGGAACCGGACGACAGAGGGGGCAAGGGAAACAGGTTGTCGTCTGCCGGAAAGCTGAAGACCCGTTCGGGTTTCGGGTCTTTGTAATGATCGTCCGCGTTACGCAAGCGATACAGCCCCCCCGTGGTCGAGTAATACAGATCACCGTCGCGATACGCCACGCCGTGAGGCTCTTCCAGACCGCTGGCAATCACATGAATGCCCGTCGGTTTACCCGCCCCATCCAGTGGCAACGCGTAGATCATGTCGCCGATTTTTCCGCCATAGACGTACGAAGGGATTGCGCTGGAGCCGACATACAATACGTTCTTGCCCATGGTCATCTGCCTGGGTTGTACAAGACCCTGGGCAAACAGCTCGATTTTCACCCCCGGCAAACCACTGAGCTTGCTCACATCCACCGGTGGGCGATACGTCACCGTCACGGCTTGCTCTGCCCCTTGCGCCTCCTTGAACGTGACAATGCGCGGCGTGTTCAGCGGGATGTATCCATCGGCGCTGTTCATCACCAATTGGTAGTCGCAGGCTTTCAGATTATCGAGATGGATCGTTTCGCTGGCCTTCGCCCTGATCGAAATTTCTTCGGCCTTGCAGCGCAAGGTTCCGGTGACGATCTGATCAGCGCGAGCGACACCGGGCACCGCCGGTTTCAGGGGTGCTTTGCCGCTGAGGGTGGCAAAGCTCAGCGTCAGGCGATTGCCCTCGAAGCCACCGCATTCACCGAGGTCCTTCCATGCGTCTTTCCAGTGGTTGGTTGGAAGGAGCGGCTCATAGGCCGGTTGCCTGCACCATTGCCAACTACCGATACCAAGCGGTGCCTCGTCGTCTTTCCAGCATTCAAACTGTCGGCCGGCGTGCTGTACCTGTTGTCCTTGTTCATAGGGCGTGTTCTTCGCATAAGCGGGAGCGGTACAGGACTGAGGTGAGGGCGTGGACTCTGATGTTCTGGTGAACGCCACCCAAGCGATGACAGCGGCGAGCGCCACCAGACACGCGAGCCACAGCAAACGAAGCACACCGACAGACTTGTTCATGAAGCGAGCCTCACTCGTTAGACAAGTGCTTCAACCCACTGGACAAATCTGTTGATTCAATGTCCTGCGGCGAACCACCTGAACCGAAGCGGCAGGCCAGAAAAGCGCCAAAGCCACCCCCGGCGTTTCTATTGGAATGTCTTCCAGTGCGGTTCCACAGCATCACCAAGACATGGCACGAAAGCCAAAGAGACAGGAACAGACAGACACTCATCCTTGCGACACTGCCCGCTCTCAACGTCGCTGTTACAAACGTTGGATCAGGTACCCGAAGCACCTGTATGAAATCCCCAAACCCCAAGGGTGTCTACTGTCAGAGTTGACAGGTATTGCCCTTGGATGCGGCTCTTCGCCACCCGGCAAACATAAAAAAATCCGATGCCTGTGCAGGCATCGGATTCTGATTTTTTGTTGCCTGAAGTCAGGCAACAAGACCTGACTGAATACTTAGTCCGGCGTGCCGTCAACGACTCCTGCTGTGTTGTCCAGCAGGCTCTTGGTCGCTGTTTGCAGGAACGCTTCGAGCTTGAGTTTCAACTCGGCGGTACGCGGTGCGTCAGCAATGATTTCGGCGCGAGGCTTGGCACCCAATTCATACTGATACAGCTTCGGCGCCATGTCCTTGTCCTTCGGCAGGACCAGAATCTGGTCGGCGGTGAGGATGGCCGTGGTCTGCTCGCTGCCCGACGGCTTGATCACACCAATACCGGCATCGCCTTGCGGCAGGTCGAGCAGATCGCGTCCCCAGCACTGATGGCGCACTTCGCCACCGATGCGGCCCATGATGGTCGGCACGATGTCGATCTGGGTGCCTACGGTGTGGTCACGCTGGCCGAATTTTTCCTGGATGCCCGGCGCGATCATCAGCATCGGCACGTTGAAGCGCCCCAGGTCCATCTCGGTGATCTGCTGTTCGTTACCAAAACCGTGGTCACCGACGATGACAAACAGGGTTTCCTTGAAGTACGGCTCCTTGCGGGCCTTTTCAAAGAACTGGCCCAGTGCCCAGTCCGAGTAACGCATGGCGGTCAGGTGTTCGTTCAGGTTGCCACGATCGGTTACGCGCTCGACCGGCAATGGCGTCGGCAAGGCGTAAGGCGTGTGGTTGGACAGGGTTTGCAGCAAGGCATAGAAAGGCTTGCCGTTTTCCCGCGCCTTGAGCTCGACCAGGCCACGGTCGAACATGTCCTGGTCGGACACGCCCCAGGTCGGATCAGAGAACACCGGGTTCACAAAATCGTTACGACCGATGAAGTTGGTCATGCCCTGGTTGCTGAAGAAACCCGACTGGTTGTCCCAGGCGAAATCGCCGTTGTAGACATACACGTCGTCGAAGTCACGGGCACTGAGCAACTGCGGCAGACCCGACAGCTTGTGGCTGCCTTCCGGGGTCTGCATCAGGTATTCGAAGCCCGGCAGGTTCGGGAAGCAGGCCATGGTGGCGAACATGCCCTGGTGGGTATGGGTGCCGTTGGAGAAGAAGCGGTCGAACAGCAAGCCTTCCTTTGACAGTTTGTCGAGGTACGGCGTGATGTTGCCCGGCCCGCCCAGCACGCCCACCGAGTGACCGGCCATGCTTTCCATCAGGATCACAACGACGTTCTTGATCGGCAGGGTCTTGTCGGCCGGCGGGGTGTAATCGCGACGTACCGCTGCGGTGTCGGTATCCACCAGTTTATCGGCCGGTACCAACAGCATGTCACGCACCACTTGCTGGGCTTGTGGCTGAGGCAGGGTCGCCTTCCAGATATTGTCGCGATCCTCGGACATCCGGCTCTTGGCGGCGGCGACCAGAGAAAGCGTACCGTTGAGACCCAACTGGTTGGCGAAGTTGGAATCCGTGGTGTAGACATCACCCCAGCGCATCGGCGGGCCTTGACGCAAGGTGCCACGGGCCGCGACGACGCAGATCAGCAGGCAAACCACGAACACGCCAATGCGTGCATACCACGGCGCAACCTGGCGAGTGCCGATGCTGCCGCCACTGAACGGGCCACGAGGGCGGGTCGCACGGTCTGCGCCCTTGAACGCCAGGCTCAGGATCCAGGTGCCCACGGCCCATGCCAGCAGGTAGCGGACCACGGGGAAACCGTACCAGAGCATGCTCATCACGGTTTTCGGATCTTCCTTGACGTACTGGAAGACCAGGCCATTGAGACGCTGGTGGAACTCACGATAGAAGTCCATCTCCATCAGGCCCAGGAACAGCGCAATGCTGGAGACGACTGTCAGCCAGAGACGGAACAGCCCGCGTGCGGCCATGGCCCGGACACTGAACAATGACAGCAGCAACGGAATACTGAGATAGACCACCAGACGCAGGTCGAAACGCAGACCGTTGGCGAATGCCTCAAGGAAGGTCGAAGCCGGTGTATCGAGGATCATCGAGCGGTTGTAAACCAGCAGCGCGACGCGCAGCAGGCTGAACATGACCATCATGACCAGGGCACACAACAGCGTGTAGGCCAAATGCGATTTGACGGTCGGTTGCAGCAGGCGACTAAAGGCTCGCTGCTGATTCAGGGCGTCCGGGATTGCCATGTCGTTTTAGGACCCATTGGAAGTTGAAGTTTCAAAAAATACAGCTGCGCCTGGCCCTCTTTTCGGCCCGTACAAGGCCCGGGGTTTGCGCGGTGCGCAAATGTTGCACGATCAACGGCTGTATTGCCATTGATTACTCCCCTCATCCCGACTGTTTCATCCTGCATTCAGGAATACGCTGCGTGTGGCGGGAGAGCCGGTGAATTGTCTTGGAGACCTGGTGAAAATTTCGTGCAACGCATATCCGGAAACAAATTAAAGCGCCCTGCCCGGCCAAAAACGCAAACGCCCCGAACCGGTCGGGGCGCTGCGAAGTCACCTTTAAAGCAGCACGCCGTTACTTCTCGGCGCGTTCCTTGAGGGCTTTCAAGGTATTGAACGGGGCATCCACCACGAACTTGTTGGCCACCATCGACGGCACGCTGCCACCCGGTTCAGTGTGCACCTGATAGGTCACTTCGACCTGGTCGCCCTTGGGTACGAACTTCCAGAAACCGTCGACCTTGGCGACCCGGACGAAGCCTTTTTCTTCAGGAAGGTATGTCGGTACGCCTTCGAGCTTGCGGGTCAGGCTGCCATCGGCACCTTCGGTGGTGGTGATGTGCAGCACCGAGTCACGCGCAGTCACCGGCCATGGGGTGTTGAACTGAGTGTAGGTCCAGCTCTGGTCACCTTCGTGCTTGAGCAACTTCTGGGTTTTGCATTCGTGAATCCAGGCGCAGGCTCCGGACACGTCATCCTGCAACGCGCGCAGCTTGGCCATGGTGGTTTTCATTAGCGTAACGCCCTGGTAGGCCTTGTAATCGGACCCGGCCACTTCACTCAGGGAGACCTTGATGCCGTCTTCGTTTTTCGCGATTTTCCAGTCTTCGGCCTGGGCCGTCGAGGTAACCAGCACAACCGTCAAACCACACAGCACAGCCATACGATGCAGCGAACCCATAGTCTTATTCCTTATTGTTGAAGTTCCGTTCGTTCGACACATCACGCCGCCGTCATTTGCTCCCACCAGCCAATCAGCCGGATGGCTTCTTCGCTGCTGCTTCCGCACACCTCGAGGTCGGCCTCGAAGGCAGAACACACCGCCGGCCGTTCCGGCTGGCCGAAAATATTGCACAGGTTATCGGCGGAAAGTTGCAGGCAACGCTGCCCCGCGGCCTTGCCGTTGGGCATACCGGGGATCGGTGAACTGATGGACGGGGCAATGCAACAAGCGCCACAGCCCTCACGGCATTTCATGACGACAAGCTCCTCGCGACGAGCAATGTGTAAAAGGACGGGGCACAGAGTACCCGCTAAAACAGTTGTTTTAAATTACCTGCGAGCGGGTTTTTCCACGTTAACGGGCATGACCGACCAGTCTCCGACAAAGCGTCTGTTCTGCGGCTCGCGGAACTTGCTGGCGTTACTGCTTGAACTCGAAATCCAGTGCCGCGCCTTCAACCTCACGGCGCTCTTCATTGCGCAGTTGCAGCTGCATTTCATTGCTGAGCAGGCGGCCGTTGAGCTGGAACGGGCTGCTGCCGCTTTTGTCACCGAACATCTGGGGCAGCAGCGGTTCGCGCTTGGACAACGGCACTGTTCCGACCGGCTTGAGTTCCTGAACCATATCCTTGGGCAAGCTCAGGTCCAGCTTGGCGGATGGAAGCTCGGTCTTTACCACTTCGCTGGCCGGTTTCGATTTGGAAGCAATGGGTGGGCGTTTTTTCGCGGGTGTCGCCGGTTTTTTGGCCGGCGAGGCTTTTTTTGCGGGTGCGATTTCTATCGGTGCGACGTGGAAACTGCC
This sequence comes from Pseudomonas sp. FW305-70, assembly GCF_058783925.1. Classification (NCBI taxonomy): domain Bacteria; kingdom Pseudomonadati; phylum Pseudomonadota; class Gammaproteobacteria; order Pseudomonadales; family Pseudomonadaceae; genus Pseudomonas; species Pseudomonas sp. FW305-70. The sequence goes on along the minus strand of NZ_JBYSYZ010000014.1, from coordinate 115,518 downwards.
GGTGGCCTGCTGATCCTGCTCGGTGGCGGCAACGACGGATACCGGCTGAATACTCGCAATCAGGCAGAGCAAAAGCCAGGCGGCAGGAAAAGTCGGTTTCATGTATCCAACGGTGGGTGCAAACGGCAGAGGTGCCTATGCTCGCCTGTTGCAGCCCACAAGACAAGCGCAGTAGCAGACTATTACAAACCGCCAGCCATCTCCTGGCAGAGTTGGGTGGCCAGCATGCCCAGGGTCATTAACGCGCGCTCGGCTTCACGATTCCAGGGCGTGCCGCAATTGAGGCGAATGCAGTGATTGAATTGCTCGGTATTACTGAAGATCAGCCCGGGCGCAATACTGATGCCCTGCTGCAATGCCCGCACGTGCAACTCCTGGGTGTTGACCCGCCCCGGCAGACTGACCCACAGAATGAAGCCACCGGTAGGCCGGGTCATCTGCGTGCCTTCCGGGAAATACTGCTGCACGGCCAGCTGGAAGGCACTGAGGTTCTTGCGGTACTCCTGACGGATGAAGCGCAAATGCCGGTCGTACCCGCCATTTTCCAGGTAGGCGGCGATGCCCATCTGGGTCACGCTGCACGCTGAATGCGTGCTGAAGGTCTGCAAGCGCTGGATTTCCTGCTGATACTTGCCGGCAATCATCCAGCCGATCCGCACCCCCGGCGACAGGGTTTTCGAGAAGCTCGAGCAATAGATCACCCGGTCCAGCCGATCATAGGCCTTGAGGGACTTGGTGCGTCCCTGCTCGAACATCAGCTCACCGTAGATATCGTCTTCGACAATCTGGATATCGAAGTCCGACGCCAGGCGCAGCAGTTGTTTCTGCCGCTCTTCAGGCATGGTGCCGCCCAACGGGTTACTCAGCCGGGTGGTCAGCACCAACGCCTTGATCGACCACTGGTTGGCTGCCAATTGCAGGGCTTCCAGGCTCATGCCCGTGGCCGGATCGCTAGGGATCTCGATGACCTTGAGGCCCAACAGATCGGCCAGTTGCAGCAACCCGTAGTAGGTCGGCGACTCGGCTGCAATCAGATCGCCCGGGCGGGTCAGTACGCGCAAGGACATCTGCAGCGCATCGACGCAGCCGTGGGTGATCACCACTTCCGACGGATCGACCACCACGCCGGCATCGCGCATGCGGATCGCCACCTGCCGGCGCAACGGCTCGAAACCGGGACTGAACATGTAACTGAAAGCCCGCGGGCTATGGAAACGAGTGACTTTGGCCAATTGCTGATGCAGCGCCCGCACCGGCAAATAATCGACACTCGGCACCGCCGCGCCCAGCGGGAAGACACCTTCACGACGAGATTCGACCAACACTTGTTGAATGATGCTGCTACGGGTGACCAGACCGGGGCGCTCGACCCGGGCGATGTCCGGCGTCGGCGCCGTGAGTGCCGGCGTCTGGTGCACGTAGTAACCCGACTGCGGCCGGGCGCGGATCAGCCCCTGATCTTCGAGATTGGCATACGCCTGCAACACCGTCGCATGACTGACATTGAGCTGCGAGCTCATCTTGCGCACCGAAGGCACGCGCTCTCCCGGCTGATAGACCCCTCGGCGGATGTCTTCGGCCAGTTGTTGAGCAATACGTTGATAGAGCAAAAGATTGGTCATGACGCAGCACTCGATTTCACGGGCATTTTATTCTTGTGTAAAACAATACCGGAACAGTTTAGAAGTGTACGGGGACAGTTACCACAATAGTCGACCGTACAGTGCAGTGTCAGCAAAATCTGTACTGTTTTGTGCGGTAATCGGCAGGCAAAAAAAACCCGGCGCTGCATGGCAGGCCGGGTTTTCCATCGACGCACCCCCTACCGGGCGGCGCCGAGCTGGCCGTTTTCGTCAGAAAACACAATTTCCACCCGACGGTTCTGCGCACGGCCCCGTTCCGACGCATTCGCGTCCACGGGATACTCGTCGCCATAACCTTCGACCTGGATGCGCTTGTCGTCAATGCCCAGGTCCATCAGCACGTCAGCCACCGACTGTGCGCGGTCGCGAGAAAGCTTGAGGTTTTCCTGCTTGCCCCCGGTACTGTCCGTGTAACCTTCGATCCGCACCACACGCTTGGGGTTGAGTTGCAGGAACTGCACGATCTTCAACACCACGCGGTTGGCCGAAGGTTTCAATTCCGCTTCGCCGGTGTCGAACAGCATGTCGCCCAACGTCATCACCAGACCGCGGTCGGTCTGGGAGGTGGTCAATGCCAGGATCTGCTCTTCGAGCCATTTGCCTTGCTGCTGCACACTGAACAGTTTGGACTCACGCAATGCCAGTTGCAGACGCTGCCGTTCCAGTTCGAGTTTTGCCGCTTTTTCTTCGTTGAGCGCCTGATTGGTGTGTTCCCGGGCAATGGCGCTATAGCGCTGGCTCAGGTAGGCGTAATGCACCACGTCCGAACCACTGCCCCAATAGCTGGACAGGCGATCGGCACGGGCCAGGGACTCACCGGCGCGGATCACGTCCTTGGGGGCGATTCGCAGGACATTGGAGTCTTCCTTGACCTTCTGAAAGTCGGTTCCGGCCTGCTGCAGCGAGGTCTCGCTGTGCTGGCTGACGCAACCGGTCAGGCTGGCGGCCAGAATCAAACCGCCAAGGGTTTTGCGCTTGAGGCTCATTGAGCATCTCCCAGTTGCTTTTGCAGACGGGCGATGCGGGTGTTAAGCACGTTCAACTGTTCCTCGCTCTTGGCCGTCAGCACCTTGGCCTCAGCCAGGCGCGCATCCAGTTCGGCCTGTTCGGCGCGCATGCGCGCGTTCTTGAACGATTGATCAGTCATGTTGCCCTTGGCACGGTTGTACTTGTCCTCGGCCAGTTTCATTTCCGGCACATCGTCGGCGGTGGCACCCACGGCCTTGGCCTGTTCGAGTGCCTGTTCGGTCAGGCGCATTTGTTCGTTCGGCGCCGGATCGGTTGCACAACCCGCCAGGGCGACAATGGCCACGGCAGCGAAAAGAGGTCGAATACTCACTAAATATCCCTACTGTTTTGGGGTACTGACGGGTTGTTGCGAGGGTTGCTGCGGTTGTGAGCGCTGTGCCTTCCAGCGCTCGATATTGCGCATCAGCACAGCCTCCGTCAGTCCGGACGCGGGCAATTCTGTCATCTTTTTGGCCAACTGTCCGCGCAACCACGGATCGTTGCAGGCCGAGTTGTGGGAAATCGCCAGGAACAGGCCAGGCTTGTCGACCGGTTGCGAACGCGCAATCAGATCACCGGCCATGCCCAGTGCCTGTGCAGTCGCCATGCCCGAGTAACGTCCGGCCAGGACAAATTCGACTTCGCCCAACAACAGCTTCTGAAAGGCCAGGGTCAGGCTGGACGTGTGCGCGAGGGTTAACTGCTGTGCGGCAAAAGTGCTGAATTGCGCGGTCAATCGAGCCTTTTCCGACACGGCACCCGGATGGCCGTGCAGATCTGTGGCTTCGTTGTAGACCAGTGCCGAATCCTTGCGCGTCCAGACCAGGTAGTCGTTTTCCAGCAAGGGAGGATGGATGTAATCCAGGGTTTCCAGCTCACTGACGGTCAACGTCGCGTCCGCCAGCATGTCCATGCGTCCGCTGCGCACTTCGTCCAGGGCCTGGGCGCGTTTGCCGGCATACAGCAGTTCGACCTTGAGCCCCAACTCCCCCGCCACTTGCTGCAACAAATCGGCACTGGCACCGATCAGGTGTTTGGGATCTTGCGGGTCTTGCCACAGGTACGGCGGCGCATCGGGGCTGCCGGTGACCACCAGGCGTTCGCATTTGCCTGCGGCGAAAGACAGCGCCGGCAACAGCGTCAATCCCAGCAAGCTCCATACACAGCGCAGATCCATGGCTTCACACTCCACTCAAACCCGGTTATTCCCCCCTGTAGGAGCGAGCTTGCTCGCGATGGACGTTAACGATGACGCGTTCATTTTGGAAAAACGCGGCGCATTGAAGTCCATCGCGAGCAGGCTCGCTCCTACAGAGAAGCAAAAAAAAGCCCGACCAAAAGGCCGGGCTCTTTATAAGTGAAGCAGCCGGTTTAGACCAGCTTCTCCAGCTCAGGGATGGCTTCGAACAGGTCCGCCACCAGGCCGTAATCGGCCACCTGGAAGATCGGCGCTTCTTCGTCCTTGTTGATCGCAACGATCACTTTGGAGTCTTTCATGCCGGCCAGGTGCTGGATCGCGCCGGAGATACCGACGGCGATGTACAGCTGTGGAGCAACGATCTTGCCGGTCTGACCGACCTGCATGTCGTTGGGTACGAAACCTGCGTCGACCGCGGCGCGCGAAGCACCCACGGCAGCGCCCAGCTTGTCGGCCAGGGCGTACAGGTGTTTGAAGTTGTCGCCGTTCTGCATGCCGCGACCGCCGGAAACGACGATCTTGGCAGCGGTCAGTTCCGGACGATCGGACTTGGCCAGCTCTTCGCCGACGAAGCTGGAGATGCCAGCGTCGTGGGCAGCAGCAACCGCTTCAACAGCAGCCGAACCACCGTCAGCGGCAACCGGGTCGAAACCGGTGGCACGCACGGTGATCACTTTCACTGCAGCGTTCGATTGAACGGTAGCGATGGCGTTACCGGCGTAGATCGGACGCTTGAAGGTGTCAGCGCTTTCTACCGAGATGATCTCGGAGATCTGGTCAACGTCCAGTGCAGCGGCAACGCGCGGCAGGATGTTTTTGCCGTTGGAAGTGGCGGCAGCCAGGATGTGGCTGTAGCCCTTACCCAGTTCGGCGACCAGTGGAGCAACGTTTTCCGGCAGCTGGTGAGCGTAGGCAGCGTTATCAGCTACCAGCACTTTAGCCACGCCAGCGACTTTCGCAGCGGCTTCAGCCACGGCGCCAGCGCCCTGGCCTGCAACCAGAACGTGGATGTCACCACCGATTTTGGCGGCAGCAGCAACGGTGTTCAGCGTGGCCGGGGCCAGCACTTTGTTGTCGTGTTCAGCAATAACCAAGATAGTCATTTAGATTACCTTCGCTTCGTTTTTCAGTTTCTCGACCAGTTCAGCCACCGACTTGACCTTGATACCCGCGCTGCGTGCAGCTGGCGCTTCGACTTTCAGGGTCTTGTTGGTGGAGGCGGTGGAAACGCCCAAAGCGTCCGGAGTCAGCACTTCGAGAGGCTTCTTCTTGGCTTTCATGATGTTTGGCAGAGACGCGTAGCGCGGCTCGTTCAAACGCAGGTCGGTGGTGACGATGGCCGGCAGTTTCAGGGAAACTGTCTGCGCGCCGCCGTCGATTTCGCGAGTCACGGCAACACTGTCGCCGCTGATTTCGACTTTCGAAGCGAACGTGCCCTGACCGTAGCCGCTCAGTGCAGCGAGCATCTGGCCAGTCTGGTTGTTGTCGCTGTCGATGGCTTGTTTGCCAAGGATCACCAGCTGAGGCTGTTCCTTGTCGACAACAGCCTTGAGCAGCTTGGCAACGGCCAGGGAAGTCAGGTCTTCGGCGGACTCGACGAGGATGGCGCGGTCGGCACCCAGAGCCAGCGCGGTGCGCAGTTGCTCTTGAGCGGTGGACGGGCCGACGGAGACGACGACGATTTCAGTCGCAACACCTTTTTCTTTCAGGCGTACGGCTTCTTCCACGGCGATCTCGCAGAACGGGTTCATCGACATCTTGACGTTGGCAAGATCGACGCCGGAATTGTCCGCCTTGACGCGAACCTTGACGTTGTAATCCACAACGCGTTTGACAGCTACAAGAACCTTCATGGATTCCTCGTTACTCTCCGGTGAAAAGAAAGTCGCCTAGGCGAACCTGGCGGTTGATGCTCATCGGGCGCAAGGGCACCTCCAAAAACGCCGGCAAAGGTGTCAAGTGACCAGCGCTCATGATCTGCATGACCGTTCGTCAGTGGTGACTGACGAGTCATTCAACATCGCGGCGTGTAAACTGCGCATCAAACCCGCGCAGCGCATCACTCTCTACTGCCATCGCCCTGTCTTTAGAGGTGCTCTTGAAACCAACTGCCAGCCTACGGCGAGCGCAAAACCGCCCGTATCTTGACCGGAACGCCTATTCCGGTCAATACGCCAAAATGGCCGTTCATAAGGCGCGTGACTTTGATTTCTCTGGCTTTGAGCCAATTCAAACAAACGTTTGTATTGGACGCTGAGAGTGGTGTAGATATAATGCGCCACCCAAAGAGAAAGGTGGTCAATCGATTGTCCGCTTTCGGCGTTGCGCCGGAATTCATGGATGCGACACCCAACCTCCAAATTAGAAAAAAAACTGTTGAGCCTTGAGTAGGAGATAACCTGTGGAACGCGAATACATGGAATTCGACGTCGTCATCGTCGGTGCCGGCCCCGCTGGTCTTTCCGCCGCCTGCCGCTTGAAGCAGAAGGCCGCCGAAGCCGGTAAGGAAATCAGCGTCTGCGTGGTCGAAAAAGGCTCCGAAGTCGGTGCTCACATTCTGTCCGGTGCCGTGTTTGAACCACGCGCCCTGAACGAACTGTTCCCGGACTGGAAAGAACTCGGCGCGCCGCTGAACACCCCCGTCACCCGTGACGACATCTTCGTGCTGAAGAACGCTGACAGCGCGCAGAAAGTTCCAGACTTCTTTGTGCCCAAGACCATGCACAACGAAGGCAACTACATCATCTCCCTGGGCAACCTGTGCCGCTGGCTGGCCCAGCAGGCCGAGAACCTGGGCGTGGAAATCTACCCGGGCTTCGCCGCTCAGGAAGCGCTGATTGACGAGAACGGCGTGGTGCGCGGGATCATCACCGGTGACCTGGGTGTCGACCGCGAAGGCCATCCGAAAGAAGGCCTGTACACCCCGGGCATGGAACTGCGTGGCAAATACACGCTGTTCGCCGAAGGTTGCCGTGGCCACATCGGCAAGCAGCTGATCAAGCGCTTCAACCTGGACACTGACGCTGATGCCCAGCACTACGGCATCGGCCTGAAGGAAATCTGGGAAGTCGACCCGGCCAAGCACCAGCCTGGCCTGGTGGTGCACACCGCCGGTTGGCCGATGGACATCATGGGCACCGAGAACACCGGTGGCTCGTTCCTCTATCACCTGGAAAACAACCAGGTCGTCGTCGGCCTGATCGTCGACCTGTCCTACAGCAACACCTACCTGTCGCCCTTCGATGAGTTCCAGCGCCTCAAGCATCACCCGGTGCTCAAGCAGTACCTGGAAGGCGGCAAGCGCATCAGCTACGGCGCTCGCGCCATCTGCAAAGGCGGCCTGAACTCGCTGCCGAAGATGGTCTTCAAGGGCGGCGCGCTGATCGGTTGCGACCTCGGCACCCTGAACTTCGCCAAGATCAAGGGCAGCCACACCGCGATGAAGTCCGGCATGCTCGCCGCTGAATCCGTGGCCGAAGCACTGTTCGCTGAAAAGGACGGCAGCGAAGAGCTGACCACTTACGTCGACGCGTTCAAGAAGAGCTGGCTCTACGACGAACTGTTCGCCAGCCGCAACTTCGGCCCGGCGATCCACAAGTTCGGCGCCATCGTGGGTGGCGGCTTCAACTGGCTGGACCAGAACATCTTCGGCGGCAAACTGCCGTTCACCCTGCACGACACCAAGCCGGATTACGCTTGCCTGAAACTGGCGGCCGACTGCAAGAAGATCGACTACCCGAAACCGGACGGCAAGATCAGCTTCGATAAACTCAGCTCGGTGTTCATCTCCGGCACCAACCACGAAGAAGAGCAGCCGTGCCACCTGAAGCTGGCCGATGCGAGCATCCCGATCAGCAAGAACCTGCCGTTGTACGATGAACCGGCACAGCGTTACTGCCCGGCCGGCGTGTATGAAGTGATCACCAAGGAAGACGGCGAGAAGCGCTTCCAGATCAACGCCCAGAACTGCGTTCACTGCAAGACCTGCGACATCAAGGATCCTGCACAGAACATCACCTGGGTGACGCCGGAAGGCGCTGGCGGCCCGACTTACCCGAACATGTAAGCCGACCGCTGAACATCAAGGCTCCTGAATGGGGGCCTTTTTGTTGCCTGGCATTGATGCAACAGCACAAACCCCATGTGGGAGCGGGCTTGCTCGCGAAAGCGGTCATTCATTCAACATTGATGTCGACTGATACACCGCTTTCGCGAGCAAGCCCGCTCCCACAAGGGGGTCGAATCAGACCTTGAGGCCCAGCTCCGCTGACAGCCGTGCCGTGACCCCCTTGATCAACGGAATCAGCTCGGCCATTTTCTCCAGCGGCATGTACGGCACGGTACTGGCGATGCTGATGCCGGCGACGATGCGTTTGCTGGCATCGCGCACCGGCGCCGCCACGCAACGGATCGACGGCTCGTTATCTTCCAGATCGAAGGCGTAGCCGCCGGCCACGTACTCGACCATGCGCTGCTCGAACTGCTCCCAGGATTGCTCGGGGTGCTGCGGCCAGAATTGATTTTTCCCACCCACCGGCAGGCTGACTTCGTACAGGCGCTGCCACTCTTGCGGCGAATCATCGAGCATCAGCGCCTTGCCGATCCCGGTGCGCGCCAGCGGCATGCGATGGCCGACCCGCGAACGCATTTCCGGGCCATTGCGCCCCGGGTTCTTGTGCAGGTACAGCACTTCGTCGCCTTCACGGATCGCCAGATGAATGGTGTCGCCGGTCAACGCCGACAACTCATCCAGATACGGCCCGGCCAGGGTCACCAACGGCAACTCTTCGCGGGCCTGAAACCCCAGCTCGATCAGTTTCGGCCCCAGCAGATAACCGACTTGCGGCACCACCCGCAGGTAACGTTCGTCCACCAGGCAACTGGCCAGGCGATGGGTGGTGCTGCGCGTGGTGCCGATCAGCCGGGCGATTTCCTTGAGATCGCGGGCGCCACTGGCCACGGCATGAACCACACCCAAACCGCGAAGCAGGGTCTGGGTGCCGGTCGGTGCGGCGTCCTTGGCGATTTTTGGGGCGTCTTCCTGCATATCCAGCCTTTACCGTTGAGCGAGTGAACGGGCGGCATTATGGTCGCCCGCGTGCCACGACTACAACTTGATACGCTCGACCTTGCCCACCAGCAAGATGTAGGACAGTGCGCCAATCAATGCCAACACCGAGATGTAGGTGATCGCCGGGGCAAAGGAATCACCCGTGGCGAGGAAGCCGATCACGATCGGCGTGGCAATGGCCGCCAGGTTGCCGATGAAGTTGAACACCCCGCCGGTCAGCCCGAGCAAACGCGCCGGGGCGAGCGTCGACACCAGTGACCAGGTGATCGAAGCCAGGCCGTTGCCGAAGAATGCCAGCGCGAGGAAGGCAATCACCAGTGGCGTCGACTCAACGAAGTTGGCGCCGATGATCGAGGTTGAAATCAGCAAGCCGCTGATGATCGGCAACTTGCGGGCGAAACCCACCGTGTAACCGCGACGGATCAAAAAGTCCGAGAAGAAACCGGAGCACAGTACGCCGACAAAGGCCGCGAGAAACGGCAGCGACGCCAACAGGCCGGACTTGATGAAATCCATACCGCGATATTTCACCAGGTAGGTCGGGAACCACGTCAGGAAAAACCACAGGGTCGAGTTGAGGCAGAACTGGCCGAGGTAGATGCCCCAGAGCTTGCGCTTGGTCAGGACAATGCCAAGGTCAGTCCAGCTGAATCTGGCTTTGACCTTGGCCTGTTCGGCCTGGATATCCACCAGCCCGCCGCCCTCGCGGATCAAGTCGATCTCCGCCTGATTGACGCCTTTGAAGTCCCGCGGCTCGCGATACACCGCGTACCAGATCACGGCCCACAGAATGCCTACCGCGCCGGTGGTGACAAACACCATGTGCCAGCCGAATTCGTGCTGCAGCCAGGCCAGCACCGGCGTCAGGAAGGCCAGGCCGACGAATTGCCCGGAGGTGTAGAAACCGATGGCCGTGCCGCGCTCGCGCTCGGGGAACCAGGTGGTGACCACGCGGCTGTTGATCGGATAGGCCGGCGCCTCGAGGGCCCCGACCGCCATGCGCAGCACGAACAGCGCGATGAAGCTGCCGGCGAAACCGAGCATCACGGTGGCAATCGACCACAGCAACAGCGCTGCCGTGTAAAGGATGCGTGGCGGTACGCGGTCTACCAGCCAGCCGCCGGGGATCTGCATGGCGGCGTAGGTCCAGCCGAAGGCAGAGAAGATCAGGCCGACATGAATCGGGTCGATGCCCAGGTCACTGGTCAATGCCGGGGCGGCAATCGACAGGTTGCTGCGGTCCAGGTAGTTGATCACCACCGTGATGAACAACAGCACCATGATGAAAAAACGCTTGCGGCTGGGCGTCACCAAGGACGCCTGCCCGGTGAGGGTTTGCGGTTGCATGGGGGGTGCCTCTTCTTATGGTTATTGAGGTCGATTGAAGTCTTGTGTGTACTCGGATCCACTGCCGATGGAGATCGAGTGTGGGAGCGGGCTTGCTCGCGAAAGCGGAGTGTCAGTCAACATCTATGTTGAATGTGCCGCCCTCTTCGCGAGCAAGCCCGCTCCCACAGGGATATGTGGTGGGTTAGAGATCACTCACCACTCGGCAAAACTGCCATCGGCATGGCGCCAGATCGGGTTGCGCCAGCGGTGGCCGATGGCAGCGCGTTCGATCACGTATTCCTCGTTGATCTCGATGCCCAGGCCCGGGCCGTTCGGGATCTTCACGAAGCCCTGGTCGTAGTCGAACACCCGTGGGTCTTTCACGTAGTCGAGCAGGTCGTTGCTCTCGTTGTAATGGATGCCCAGGCTCTGCTCCTGGATGAATGCGTTGTAGCAAGCCGCGTCCAGTTGCAGGCAGGCCGCCAGGGCAATCGGACCCAATGGGCAATGCAGCGCCAGCGCCACGTCGTAGGCTTCGGCCATGTTGGCGATCTTGCGGGTTTCGGTGATGCCACCGGCGTGGGACGCATCCGGCTGGATGATGTCGACATAGCCTTCGCTGAGCACGCGCTTGAAATCCCAGCGCGAGAACAGGCGCTCACCGAGGGCAATCGGTGTGCTGGTCAGTGGTGCCAGTTCTTTCAGCGCTTCGTAGTTTTCGCTGAGCACTGGCTCTTCGATGAACATCAGCTTGTACGGATCAAGCTCCTTCATCAGCACCTTGGCCATGGGTTTGTGCACCCGGCCATGGAAGTCCACGCCGATACCGACGTTCGGGCCAACCGCATCGCGCACGGCAGCGACGTTGGCCAGGGCCTGGTCAACCTTGTCGAAGGTGTCGAGGAATTGCAGCTCTTCGGTGCCATTCATTTTCACCGCAGTGAAACCGCGTTCGACAGCTTCTTTGGCAGCACGCGCCGTGTCCGCCGGACGGTCGCCGCCGATCCACGAATAGACGCGAATCTTGTCCCGCACCTGACCACCCAGCAGGTCGCTGACCGACACGCCCAGCGCCTTGCCCTTGATGTCCCACAAGGCCTGGTCAATACCGGCCAGGGCGCTCATGTGGATCGCACCGCCACGGTAGAATCCGCCGCGATAGAGCACGGTCCAGATGTCTTCGATGTTGCGCGGGTCCTTGCCGATCAGGTAGTCGGACAATTCTTCGACGGCAGCGGCAACGGTGTGGGCGCGGCCTTCGACCACGGGCTCGCCCCAACCGGTGACGCCCTCGTCGGTTTCGACCTTGAGGAAGCACCAGCGTGGCGGAACGATGAAGGTGGTCAATTTGGTGATTTTCATCTGTTGTCTCTCTTATGGATGCAGCGCTCGCAGCGCCAAAAAGTCTTAGCGAAGGGCTTTCCAGGCAGCGACATAGGCCTTGGCATTGGCCGCCACCTGCGCAGGCGTCATGCCCGGTTTGAACAGACCGGAGCCGAGGCCGAAACCTTTGACGCCCGCGTCGATAAACACCTGCATGTTGTCCGGGGTAATGCCACCGACCGGCGCCAGGATCGTCCCGGCCGGCAGTACCGCCAGCCAAGCCTTGACGACTGCCGGCCCCATTTGCTCGGCCGGGAACAGCTTGAGGATGTCCGCGCCTTCGGCCAGCGCCGCGAAGGCTTCGGTCGGTGTGGCGACACCGGGCGACAGAGACAGCCCCGCCGCTTTCGCCGCACGCAGGACCTTCGGGTCGCTATGGGGCATGACGATCACCTGGCCCCCCGCCGCTTTCACCCGTTCGACCTGTTCCGGGGTCAGCACCGTGCCGGCACCGATCAGGCAATCGGCAGGCAAGGTACTGCGCAGGATGCGGATGCTGTCGTACGGTTCAGGGGAATTGAGCGGCACTTCGATGACGCGAAATCCGGCGGCGTACAGGACTTCGCCGATAGCGGCAGCTTCCTGTGGACGCAAGCCGCGCAGGATCGCGATCAAGCCGTTTTGCGCCAGCGCTTGTTTGAGCATGTCAGACCTCCAGGCAGGTTTAACGGGATGCGGTGGACGAGACCAGACCGGCGGCGAGCGCCAGTTGCCACAATCCGCGTTCGGTGGCCTGTTCGGCCAGGGTCACCCGGGTAAAACCGCAGGCGTCGAGCGCACGGTGGTAGCGGGCACAGAGTTGGGAATTACCGATAAGGATGATCGACGGCAGGTGCACGCTGTTGCGCCGACGCCGCTGGACATTGGCCAGGGCCGACAACTCGTGGCCGATCAGCAGGCCGGACAGATAATCGGCCTGGGCGCAGGCGCTCAATTCGCCGGTCAGGCCCAGGCTACGGGCGCTGAACAGCGTCGACAGCGGACCGGTTTCACCGTCCGCCGACAACGCGACCTGCACGCCACGATCAAACGCATCCCCCTCGAAAGACCCGCCACGCTGCTGGGTGCGCCCGAGAATGCTGTGCTCGCTGAGCACGGCGAAGACTTCGCCGGTCATGAAAGTGTCGAAATGCACGATGCAGCCGTCGGCCACTTCCACCCATTTCGAATGACTGCCCGGCAGGCCGATCAGCAGGTCCGCGCTCGCCTCGCCCGCCGGGTTTTGCAGCACACCGAGCACCTGGGTTTCTTCGCCGCGCATCACGTTCGGCAGACGTGAACGCTCGATGACGCCGGGCACGATGTGCACATCGACGCCACGCAGGCTGCGAACGGTTTGCAAGGAAGTGCCGAGCGTGGCGACGTTCGCCGGCGTGTCGCGGTACGCCGCTTCGCACCAGCCCTGGGCGCTGCCGACCATGCCACAGGCAATCACCGGCAATTGCGGCTGGGCATCGAGCCAGTCACCGCATGCCTCATCGAAAGCCAGTTCAAAACCGTCGGTGCATTCCCGGCCGCCGATGATTCGCGGCGTCTTGGGCAACTGCATGATCCCCGACGCCAGCGAACGCTGTTCGAGCACCTGCCCGCCTTCGGCCAGTTTGTAAGCACGTAATGAGGTTGTCCCCCAGTCGAGCGCGATCAATTGCGCCTGCATCGCTTCACCTGTTTTGGTTTTTGGCAGTGAGTGAGCGGGACTATAAACCCATGCGGTGTAAAATCTCAATATATAAATAGCAATCCCATATATTGAGAAAAAGACAAAAAAAACCACCGCTTACGGTAGCTCCCTGGAACGCATTCCCCTGTAGGAGCTAGCTTGCTAGCGATGGTCGTCAACGATTAAGCGGAAAACCTGACACCCCGTGGTGCTTTCGATTTCTTCGCGAGCAGGCTCGCTCCTACAGGGGATACGGCTCAACTGCCCTCGGCGAACTCGCGCAATACTTTCCCGTCCATCCGATACCGGACCCACTCCTCCTGCGGCTGCGCACCCAGGGATTTGTAGAAGTCGATGGCCGGCGTATTCCACTCCAGCACGCTCCATTCGAAACGGCCGCAGTCGTTGGCGCAGGCGATTTTCGCCAGATGCCGCAACAGGGTCTTGCCTGCGCCACCGCCGCGCTGCTCCGGAGTGATGTAAAGGTCTTCGAGGTACAGGCAATTGCTGCCCAACCAGGTGGAATAGCTGAAGAAGAACACCGCGAAACCGATGGCTGCGCCGTCGCGCAGGCAGATCAGGCCATGGGCCGTGGCGCCTTCGCTGAACAGGCTGCGTTCGATATCGGCAACGCTGGCGATGACTTCATGGCGGGCACGTTCGTAGTCGGCCAGTTCAGTGATGAACGCGAGGATTTGCGGTGCATCACTGGGGGTCGCCGGGCGGATTTCGATCGTCATGGACGTGCCTTGTCAAAAGTTGAAAACGCCATACTAAGGCGACACGTGGCCTGTGGCGAGGGGGCTTGCCTGTGGCGAGGGAGCTTGCTCCCGCCGGGTTGCGCAGCAACCCCAAAAAGAACACTTGAGTCTTTCTGGTGGAACGCAGTCATTGAGAAAGGGCCTGCTTCGCAGGCCAGCGGGAGCAAGCTCCCTCGCCACAACAGCGCAGAGGCTTCACTCCGGCCGCCACTAACCCTGGCATCGATAACCTTGAACCTGACAATCAGGCACTGCGTGGTTAGATAGAGGCGCTGCTCACTTATCCGGTCAAGGAACCGCGTCATGTCTACCGCAACACCCCCAGTCTCAAGCAAGTTGTTCGGCCTGTTTTGCCTTGCCAGTTACCTGTTGTCATTGCCCTATGGCTCGACCTTCCTGCTGTCGCTGCTGATCAACGCGCGTGGCGGCAACGAACACGACGCCGGCAGTGTGATTTCGGCGGCGATGCTCAGCACCTTTGCGGCAGTGATCGTTTCCGGTCATTTGTCCGACTTGCTCGGTGCCGCCCGGTCGGTGACGCTGTTCGGTGTGTTGCTGGTAGCGGCCAGCCTGGGCTTCGCCCTGACCCCGGGCTTCGGCCCTCTGCTGTTGTTTTTTGGCCTACTGCTGGGCCTGGGTTGGGGCGTGTTCTACACCCTCGGGCCGATCATCGTGGCAAGCCTGGTGACACCCGCACAGCGCGCCAGATACTTCGCCCTGCTGTCGGGCAGCATGATGACCGGGATCGGCAGCGGCCCACTGCTCGGCCGCGCCGCGAGTGCCCTCGGGTACCCGGTGACCGCTGCGTTTTATCTGGCGGCGCTGGCCAGCCTGGTCGGTGTGCTGCTGTTCTGGTGCCTGCAGCGGAAATTGAATCAGGCCCCTCTGCCATCGGGCAGCGTGTCGCGGATTTCGTGGCGTGCCGCGGGTCAGGTGCTGTCGTCCAGGGCTGTCTTTGCGATCATCATGGTCGGTCTTGGCGGCTGCGTGTTCGGCGGGCTGTCGAGCTTTCAAACCAGTTATGCCGCAGCGCGCTCGCTCGACTACTCGCTGTTCTTCCTCGGCTTCATGAGCGCGGCGATCAGTGGCCGAATGCTGGTTGCCGGGTTTGTGGTCAAGCGCGATCCATTGCGTGCCTCGTGCCTGCTTTCGGGGCTGATGCTGGCATCGATCGTCATGTTCGGTTTTGTCGTCGACAGCAGCTTCAGCTACGTACTCGCGGCGGTGATGCTCGGGACCGGTTACGGCCTGACCTACTCGGTGATCAACGGCCTGGCCGCCAATGAGGCGCCGCCCGGCAACACCGCGCAATCCTTGCTGCTGTTCAGCCTGTCGTATTTCATCGGTGTGTTCGGCTTCCCCTTGCTGGCCGGGAAAATCATCGTCGAGCAAGGCATGGCCACACTGCTGCTCACCGTGCTGGCGGTTGCTGCGCTCAACTGGTTGATCACCGCAGGCCGATTGATCTGGCGAAGGGCAGCAGCGGTCAGGGCATTGACACAGGCCTGAGCCGTCCGTCGCTAACAACGCACCTATCCCGGGCGAGGACGGACTAATCAGGTAAGGACTCTACCCGTTGGAGACAACACCATGATCCTGTCCAGGTTGACCGCCCTCGCCCTCACCGCCCTGCTGTCTTGTGCCTCGTTCGCCGGGACCCTCGGCTCGAGCACCGGCCCGACCAATCCGGTGGAAAAGCCCAGGGCGCCAGCCATCCAGAGTGCCCCCGGCATGAACACCGACGGCACCACGATCGACCACAACCTGCCTCCGTCCACCGGCACCGACCCGCGCCTCCAGGGCAATGACATGGGGCGTCAGGGCGGGGCGGATTTGCCGGACAAAAAAACGCCCGGCAGCGGTGGTCTCGGCTCGAGCACCACCGAGGACGAGGACAGCAACATCAGCCAATAGTGAAGCCAGGATAAATGTACTGAAGCTGATGGCCCCTTCGCGAGCAAGCCCGCTCCCACAGGATCTATGCCACACCAGCACTCAATGTGTGAAGGCAGAACCCTGTGGGAGCGGGCTTGCCCGCGAAGGCGTCGTCATATCCAACATTTACATTTCAGACAGACCTTCGCGGGCAAGCCCGCGCCTACAGAGGAAATGAATGTCAGCGCTGCTTCAGTCGGTCAATGACCACCGCCAGCAGCAAGATCGAACCGCGAATCACATACTGATAAAACGTATCGATATTCTTCAGGTTCATCGCATTCTCGATGATCGCCAGAATCAACACCCCGGCAATCACGTGCCGGATCATGCCGATCCCGCCACTCAACGAGACCCCGCCCAGTACACAGGCCGAGATCACGGTCAGCTCGAAACCCTGACCGATCATCGGTTGCCCGGAGGTCATGCGCGACGCCAGGATCACCCCGGCCAACGCGCCGATCACGCCATGCACGGCAAAGATGATGATTTTGGTCCGGTCGACATTGACCCCGGCCAGCAACGCCGCCTCCTGATTGCCGCCGATGGCCATGGTGTTGCGCCCGTAGGTCGTGTAGTTCAGCAGCCAGCCGAAGAACAGGAAGCAGATGATGGTGATCAGGATCGGTACCGGCACGCCGAACATCTGGCCGTTGCCGAACACGAAGAACGACTCCTGAGACACCCCCACCGCTTTGCCGTTGGCGAAGATGTAAGCCAGGCCGCGCACTATCTGCATGGTCGCCAGCGTGGTGATCAGCGCGTTGACCCGCAGTTTGGCGATGACGATGCCGTTGATCAGCCCGACGATCAGGCCCATCACCAGCGCTGCACAGACACCGAGAAACACGCTGTCGGTGTCACGCATCACCACCGCCGCAACCACCCCGGCACAGGCAATCACCGAGCCCACCGACAAGTCGAAATGCCCGGACGCCAGGCAATACAACATGGTGCACGCAGCGATCCCGGTGGTGGAAATCGCCAGGCCCAGGCCACGCATGTTCAGCGGCGACAGGAAGTTGTCGATCATCAGGGTACAGAGCACGAAGATTCCGACGGCGGCCAGCAGCATCACCCAGTCATCGAGGAAGCGCCGCAGGTCCAGTGGTTTGCGCGTGGTCGGCAGGGTGTCGTTTTGGGTTGTCATCATAGTCACCTCTCAGTTCGCCACGCCGTCAGCGCGTTGGCGCGGCAAAGCCAGTTGCAGCAGGTTGGATTCGTTGGCCTGGTCGCGGCTCAGTTCGCCACGCAGCGCGCCTTCGCACAGCACCAGGATGCGGTCGGAAATGCCCATGACTTCCATCAAGTCGCTGGACACCACAATCACCGCGATCCCCTCGGCCGCCAGGTTATGGATGATCTGGTAGATCTCGGCCTTGGCACCGATGTCGATGCCGCGGGTCGGTTCGTCGAGCAGCAACACTTTCATCGGCATCGACAGCCAGCGACCGAGAATGGCCTTCTGTTGATTGCCACCGGATAGAAACTTGATCGGCTGCCCGGCGTGTGGTGTTTTTACCTTGAGCGCCTTGATCTGCTGGTCGGCGTTGCCTTTCTCCCACTGGCCACGCAACAGGCAGCCGAAGGTGGAATGGGCGCCGCGGGCGCTGATGTTGATGTTTTCGGCGACGCTGGCCAGCGGCAGGATGCCTTCCTTCTTGCGGTCCTCGGGGCACAACAGGATCCCGGCGGCAATCGCATCCCGGGGTGAACGCAGCTTCAGTTCATGGCCACGCAGTTTCAGCTGTCCGGCGCGGTTTCGCGCCAGGCCGCTGAGCAGGCGCAGCAGCTCGGTGCGACCCGCGCCCACCAGCCCGAACAACCCGAGAATCTCGCCTTTGTGCACCTCGAAACTCACGGGCTCGCGTAACCCCGGCCCAAGCAGACCGTCGACCTTGAGCGCCACCGCACCGCGCTGGCGCGGGCGGTAATCGTAGATGTCCTGGATGTCGCGCCCGACCATGCAGGTGACCAGTTGATCATGGGTCAGCTCGCTCATGTCGTCGAACGTGCACACGTATCGTCCGTCCTTGAACACCGTCACCGCATTGCAGATGCGGAACACTTCTTCCATGCGGTGGGAGACGTAGAGCACCACTTTGCCCTCGTCCCGCAGCCGGCCGATGATCGCCATCAAGCGGTCGATCTCCCGTGCCGAAAGGCTGCTGGTGGGTTCGTCGAAGGCAATCACATGGGCGCCACGGGACAGCGCCTTGGCGATTTCCACCAGTTGCCGTTGCCCCAGGGACAGGCGCCCGACTTTCTCCTGCGGGTCAATCTCATCGGCCAGCCCTTTGAGGCAGGCCAGCGCCTGCTGGCGCAGGGTGCCGCGATTGATCAGGCCGAAACTGGCCGGCAGATGCCCGAGAAACAGGTTCTCCGCCACGGTCATTTCCGGCACCAGATGCAGCTCCTGGTGGATCACCGCGACGCCACTGCCGATGCTGTCGGCGGTGGACTTGAAGTCCATCGTCCGCTCGCCGATCTGCAAGGCTCCGCTGCTGGGTATGTAGGCCCCGCCGAGGATTTTCAGCAGCGTCGATTTGCCGGCGCCGTTCTCGCCCATCAAGGCATGAACCTGCCCCGGATGGGCGACGAAGCTGATGCTGTCCAGCGCCTTCACCCCGGGAAAGGTCTTGCCGATCCCGTTGAAACGCAAGCTGCCGCTGTGTTGTTGTGTATGTGTTTGCGCGTGCATAACCCACCTCTTCAAACCGGACAGGCAGCCTCGTCGCCGAGGCCGCCGCTGAAACCAATGGCCGTCAGTTCCACAGGCCGATCTTTTCCAGTTCCTGCTTGAAGTTGTCGCGGGTGATCAGCGTCACGTCATCCATGGCGGTGTACTTCGCCGGTTCTTTGCCGGTGGTGACCCACTCGTACATCATGCTTGCGGTGTTGTAGCCCTCGATGTGCGGGCTCGGCAGCATCGAACCATAAAAGCCGCTGTCGGGCTTCTTCAGCTCGCCGATGGCGTCGGTACCGTTGATGCCGATGCCGATCACGTTGGCCGCAGCGAACCCGGCGCTCTCGGTGGCGCGCACACCGCCGAGCACGGTGTTGTCGTTCATGCCGCCGATGATCAGGTTCTTCGCTGCACTCGGCAGTTTCACCAACGCCGAGTTGGTGGCGTCCATGCTGCCCGGCACGTCGAGGGTCTTGAGGGCCGAGAACAGGATGTGGTCCTTCGGCATGCCGGCGTCTTCCAGGGCGTTGACCGAACCGTCAGTGCGCTTCTTGCCGGTGTCGAGTTCGTTGTAGGTATTGATCACCGCGTACGTGTCTTTCCAGTCCCAGCCGCGTTTCTTCGCCTCGGTGGCCATGGCATGGCCTTGCTTCTGGCCGACTTCGAACGCAGCCATGCCGAGGTACGGCACGTCTTCCATGAATTTGCCGCTGGCATCGACGAAACGGTCATCGACGGCGATCACCTTCAACCCGTTGAGCCTGGCCTTGGCCATGATTGCCGGGCCGAGGGACACGTCCGGCGGGCAGATCACGAAACCTTTGGCGCCGTTGGCGGCGAGGCTGTCGATGGCCGACAGGGTTTTCTCACCGTCCGGCACGGCGATCTTGATCAGGGTGAAGCCCTTCTCTTTCCCGGCCTTTTCGGCAAACGCCCACTCAGTCTGGAACCAGGGCTCTTCCGCTTGCTTGACCAGAAACCCGATTTTCACTTCCTCGGCCGCCAGCAGCGTGCTGCTCAGGCTGACTGCCGAGACCGCCAACGCGGCACAGCACAGGGAACGGATAGCATGACGACGATTCATAAGCTGACTCCTTGTTATTTTTGTTGAGCGTTCTTTGAAAGCGTTCTGTAAAGCCTGGGCGGTAAACCGTACTGCCAATAGTCATATCGTATGATGATTGACTTTCAGGCGAACCAGGACGCCTGAAAGCCCGGCCACTCAGTCGTGGTACATCACCGAGCGCCCACCATCGATGGTGATGCACGAGGCATTGATGAACGGCGCTTCATCACTGGCCAGGAACACCGCAGTCATCGCCACTTCAATCGGCTGGCCGATGCGTTTGGGTGGATGCAGGTCAAACGCACGCTGGCGCTCAGCGTGAGGATCGGCGAAACCGTTCCAGTAATCGATATTGATCTGGGTTTCGATATAGCCCGGTGCGATGGCGTTGACACGAATGCCCCTGGACGCATATTCGATGCCCAGCGCGCGGGTCAGACCGAGCAAGCCGTGCTTGGCCACCGGGTAGGGAAAGCAGCCCGGTATGATGTGGGAGGAATGGGTCGAGGCAATATTGATGATGCTGCCGATGCCCTGCTCGATCATCTGCGGCAGCACCGCCTTGCAGCCATACCACGCACCATCGAGGTCAATGGCAAAGCAGCGACGCCAGTCTTCCTCGGTCATTTCCAGCGGATCACGGAACACGTTGACCCCGGCGCAGTTGACCAGCACATCGATCCGCCCGTGTCGCTCGACCGCCAGCCTGGCCATCGCCTGCAAATCCTGCGGTTGTGAGACGTCAGCCTTGATCGCCACCACGTCGGCGCCCTGTCCGCGCCAGTGCGCCGCGACCTTCTCGACCTTCTCGGCCTGGATGTCGCTGATGATCAGCCTGGCCTGCTGGGACGCAAAGGTCGCCACAATGGCCTCGCCAATGCCCTGGGCGGCACCGGTCAGCAGCACGACTTTGTCTTTGAGGCGCTCACCCTTGGGCGGCTCGGGCACCGGGGGCAATGACAGCGGTTCAGCCATGGTTCAAGACTCCTGTTCGAAAACACGACGAAAACCGGACATCAGTCGATGGCCGGTCAAAAGGCGTTGTGGAAGAAAACAGGTGAAAGCGAAAACGTTTCAGCTTGAAAACGCTCTGCGGCACTGTCTGCGCAAGGGAGCACGGGGGAATTTCGCTGCATCACTTCACCTGTTTTGTTTTTTTGAGTGTGAGTGCATGTAACTGGTGAGGCCGACTATAAACCCGGCCCGCGACAAATCTCAATATATATATTTGCATCCCATATTGTGGGAGCTAAGCCGCAAAACGCGTGCAACGCTTCCCGGGCACATCCACTGGAATCGACAGCACCGCCCCATCCAGGGGATGGCCCAGCGGACTCGCCGCACTGGTGATGTACAGGGTTTTCAGGTCCTCACCGCCGAACACGCAACTGGTGGGACGACTGATCGGCAGTTCGATGGTCCGGTCGACTTTGCCGTCAGGGCTCAACCTGAGCAGACAGTGTCCATCCCAACGGGCATTCCAGATAAAACCCTCGGCATCCATCGCCGAGCCGTCCGGGCCGCCGCGCCCGTGCGGGCCAAACCAGACCTGCGGCGCATCGAGGGCGCCGTCGCTGCGGATGAAGTGTCGATACATGGCGCCATCGAGGCTGTCGCCGAAATAAACGCGGGTGGCGTCATCGCTCCACAACAGCGTGTTGGGAATGCCCAGGTTGCGCAGTAACGGCACAACCCGCCCGGTACGATCGATGCGAAACAGTCCACCCGAACGGCGCACGATGGGCAGGTCTTCACCCTGTTCTCCGATATTGTTTTGCATGGTACTGAGCCAGAGCCGGCCCTGGGCGTCGCAGCGGGCTTCGTTGGGGCGGTTGCCCGGTTGCGGATCGGCCACGCAGAACAAGGTCAGGCGCGGCGCCAGGCCCGGTGAATCGAGATCGAGCCGATACACGCCACTGCTCAATGTCACCAGCGCGTCGCCGCTTTCACAGGGGATGAAGGCTGACACATGTTCCGGCATCTGCCAGATCTGCACGTTGGCGCCGATCAACCGCAACGCCTGTTTACCCGCGATATCCACCCAATACAGGGCCTGGGTCGGCGCATCCCAGAACGGACCTTCGCCCAGTTTCGCCCGATGCCCGGTAACCGCCGTCAACGTCATGAAACCTCCTGCATGGTTCTTGTTTTTATGATGTAGGACCCAGCTTGCTGGCGATGGTGTGTCAGTCGGTCTCGTGGTAGCTGATAAAGCATCGCGAGCAAGCTCGCTCCTACAGGGGTTCAAGTTCTCAGCTGGCCTTTTTATCGGCCATGACTTGCGGGTAGTAACGCTTGATCGCCAGGGCGGCGTTATCGATCAGGGTCATGCAGGCCCAGACGCCCCGAGCGGTATCACGGGCCGCAATAGCCTCGGCCAGGTCCCGGTGAATCGGCAAGGTGCGGCGCAGTTCATCCGGGTCGGCGGCGGACACTTCAAAGGCCACCGCCAGCAACGCGCCGAGGGCGGGAACCATTTGTTCGATGAATTGATTGTGGCTGGCGGCCAGGATGCACTCGTGGAAGAGCTGGTCGGCACGGTTGTAATCGATGCCGCTGTCCACCGCCCGTTCCAGTGCGTTGCAGGCCAACAGGATCGCGTCCACCTGTTCGCCGGTTGCGCGCTCGCAGGCCCAACGCACGGCCATCGGTTCGATGGTGCGACGCAGATCGAGCAGATCGTCGACGAAGTTTTCCGGCAAGCCGCTGCGCGACAGCCAGCCGACGACTTGCGGATCGAAGAGGTTCCAGCGCCGCACCGGCAACACCCGCGTGCCGACTTTCGGGCCGACTTCGAGCATGCCTTTGGCAACCAGGGTTTTGATCGCTTCGCGGATGACCGTACGGCTCACGCCAAGTTGTTCGCCGAGGTCGGCTTCGACCTTGAGTGACTCACCCGGCCTGACCTGCCCCGTGGCCAGCCAGCATCCCAGCCAGTCGACCGTCGTAGCATGAAAGCTGTTGGACATGAGCACCTCCAAGCCGTATGCGATGGAGGACTACGCTAATCATCATACGATTTGGTGTCAATTTGATTTTTTGAAGAAATCAGAAATCTGATGCGGGAGCGGGTTTGCTCGCGAATGACGGTGTTACTGAATCAACTCGGTACTGAGTACTTTTGAAGACCCACCTATCACGCTCTCGCTGAGCTGAACAAACGCCTGGGTATCGATTTCCCCCTGCTGCATCGCCCCGCGCAACACGTCGTCCAGTGAACGCTTGTTGTGGGTTTTCAGACGAATCTCGCGATCCAGTTCCTGCAGCAACACCACCGCCCTGGCCACCTGCACCGGATTGACCCGATCACTGCGCAGCGTGGTGACTTTCTGGCTGGTCCCGACCAGTGTGCCGTGCAGGCTCTCGTAGCGTTCATCGCTCATGCCGCCGGCCCGGCGCACCAGTTCGATGGCGTAATACTCGGCAAAGCCTTCGCTGATCCAGTCACTGCGCTTTGTGCCGTTGATCCGCCCGAACACCTGAGCCAACTCGCGGACCAGGGCACTGGAGCCGCTTTCGCTGACCAATGGCAGGCGACTGTTGAGGTAGATCGACTCATGCGCCGACCGGCTGCCACGCCACATCGGATCATTGGCCCCGACGATCAGCAGTTTGCCCGGGTGTCGCGGGTACAGCGCCTGCACTTGCGGCCAAACAAAGGTCAGCAGCGTCAGCACATCCATACGCCGCATGCCCTGCCCCAGCGGCGAGGCGACGGTAACTTCAGTCTCGCCCAGACGGGTACGGCGACTGCCAAGCTGGCCGGCGAGCATCCAGCCCGTGGGCCGGTCGAACAGCCTGGAAGGGTTATCGATACGGAACTTGTTCTGGCCGATCCGTGGCCACGCGGTTTCGACGCTTTTCCAGCCACCGGGCAGCTCGAATTCAAGGCGTGAAACCAGTTCGATGCCATCCTGTTGATCGAGCCTGGCAGGCGGCACCAGATCGTCGCCGCGCATCAATGCCCAGTTTGGCGTCATGCGAGCATCAAAGCTGCCGTTCTTGCGCCCATGGTTGATACTCACCCGATACGTCAGGCTGGCCTTGTCAGTCGCTGGACGCCAGACACCCCGCGCCGCTTTGCCCGGGGTCAGTTGCCATTGGCCGTCGGCCTTGAAATCGCTGTAGTGGCTGCCGTCGCCCAAGTCGAAATCCAGGCTGCGTACCGCCGAGCCCTGGGCGAGCGTCAGGCGCACTTCGGCCTGATCGTTCTTCGGCAACAGGCGCACGTGATAATCCAGATCGACCTTGTTCGCTGCCCATACGGGCGCACTCACGGCCAGTAATCCAACGCCCCACGCCTGCCGCCATCCCACAGCCATACACACTCCTTCGTGGAAGGTTGAACCTCAGGCAGTCAGCCCGCGCGGAAAATCAGGTGATCCTCCCAGTCGTCTTCCGGCACGCTGCCTTCGGCGAGCATGCGCCCGGACTGGGAAATCCGCTCGTGATGCACGGCATCGCGATCACCGCACACCAGGTGATGCCACAACGGCAGGTCCTTGCCTTCGCTGACCAGACGATAGCCGCACGTCGGCGGCAGCCATTTGAATTCGTCGGCCTTGCCCGGCGTGAGCTGGATACAGTCCGGCACAGTGTTGCGACGGTTAGGATAATCCGTGCACTGGCAGGTTTTCAGGTCCAGCAGTTTGCAGGCGATGCGCGTGTAATAGACGCTGTTGTCGTCTTCGTCTTCAAGCTTTTGCAGACAGCACAATCCACAGCCGTCGCACAGCGACTCCCATTCCTCCTGATCGAGTTGATCGAGGGTCTTGCGTATCCAGAACGGTTCTACTTTGGCGGCCATGGTTCGAGCATCGACATCAGGTGGTGAAAAGGCCGCCAGTCTAGTGCCCGAAACCCCGTGGGCCAAGCATTGGCGACTGTCGGTAGAACGGGCTTGTCAGTTTCTGCGCTGCCAAGTAGGGTTTTTCGTCGCTCCCACTTTCAAAACCTGCAAGGAATCTCTTGATGAGTGCCAACCCACGCGTTGCCGATTACACCATTGACCCTCAGTTCACCGATCGCTGGTCGCCCCGCGCCTTCACGGGCGAAGCCATTGCCGAAGAAACCCTGCTGAGCTTCTTCGAAGCCGCGCGCTGGGCACCTTCGGCCTACAACTCGCAACCCTGGCGCTTTCTTTACGCACGTCGCGATACGCCGAACTGGGAACGCTACCTGGGACTGCTGAACGAATTCAACCGCAGCTGGGCGCAACATGCTTCGGCCCTGGTGATCGTGATTTCGAAAACCACCTTCACCGCGCCTGGCGCCACCGAAGAAACCCCGGCCCTGTGGCACACCTTCGACACCGGTTCCGCCTGGGGCCACCTGGCCCTGCAAGCGAGCCTGAGCGGCTGGCACACCCACGGCATGGCCGGCTTCGACCAGGAACTGACCCGCAAAGAGCTGAACATTCCTGAAGGCTACGCCCTGCACGCCGCCGTCGCGGTGGGCAAGCTGGGAGACAAGGCCAGCCTGGCGGATTACCTGCAGGCCCGCGAAGTGCCAAGCCCGCGTCGTCCGTTGAGCGAGTTGGCGGCTGAAGGCGACTTCACTCTCTAAGCCACACCGAAAAACCAATGTGGGAGCGGGCTTGCTCGCGAATGCGGTGTATCAGTCACTGTGATTGTCGACTGACACACCGCATTCGCGAGCAAGCCCGCTCCCACACTTTGATCGCATTGGATTTAATACCCGCGATCGAAATCCACTTCCCCGCGCAACGCCTCTCCCGCCTCAAACGCCCGCAGGTTTTCGACAAACAGCTTCACCATCATCGACGGCGAAGTCGGTGCCGAACTGTGGCCGGTGAGCAGCAGGCCCCAGGCTGTCCAGAACGGATGCCGCTGGGGCAATGGCTCCTGACGGCACACGTCGATCACCGCGCCCGCCAGATGCCCTTCCTTCAAGGCTTCCACCAGATCCGCATCGACCACCGCCACACCGCGCCCGGCATTGATGAACAACCCGGTCGGCTTGAATTGCTTGAACAGCGCCGCGTCGTAGATATCGTGGGTTTGCGGCGTATTCGGCAGCAGATTGACCACGTAATCGACTTCACCGACCAGCCGCGGCAGATCCGCCAGTGAACCGACTTCGATAAACGGTGCCTGTTCCCGCGCGCTGCTGGCAACGCCATACAGCTCGACACCGAACGGCACGAGGAACTGCGCGACACTCTGACCGATATCACCGGTGCCGACGATCAACACCTTGCGCCCCGCCAGGCTCTGGCCATGGCGGCTGTCCCATTTGCGCTCGACCTGACTGACCAGTCGCGCCAGCACTTCACGTTCGTGACCGAGCATATAGGTGAGCACGTATTCGGCCATGACTTGCCCGAAGATGCCCACTGCACGGGTCAATCGATAGTGCCGTGGCAAGCCATCGGCCAGCAGCGGCGTAATGCCGGCCCAGGTCGATTGCAGCCATTGCGGTTGATGGCCCTGGCGTAACAGGGTCGCCAGCAGATCAGGCTGGCCGAGCCATACCGGACAATCGGCGGCCTGGCCGGCCAGTTCGGCGGAATCACCGCTGGTCAGCACCTCCAGGTCCGGTGCCGCCTCGCGCAACAGTTGGGCGTACACGGGGTGGTCGTGTTCAGCAATCAGGACGCGCATGCTTCAAACCTTTCAAAAACGGTGCAGACGGCAGCCGACAGAGCGCTGCTCGGTCGATGCTGCCATCGCTAAAATCAATCAGTGTTTCATAACCACGCTGAACAGAGCCTGTCTGCCATTCACACCGGATCGTTGCGGCGCAACAATTCTTCCGGCAAGTGCTCGATGTACTCGTCTTCGGCAGGCGGCATTTGCAGGTGATAACCCTGTTTCTCGAGGTTATCCAGCACGACCGTGATGTCCTCGCGCGACAGCTTGCGCTCCGGGCTCAGTACCAGGTCGAAGGCATGGATAGCCTTGCCGAAGGCGGCCATCAAGGCATCCGGCACACGCTCCAGAGCATCGCTCTTGAGCACATACAGGTACATTTCGTTTTTCTTCGAGCTGCGATAGATGGAGCAAATACGTTTCAAGGCTGTTCTCCGGCGGTGACCAGGCTGTCTAGCAGCGCCTGGCCCATCAATTCGCGGCGCCAGCCACGCAGCGAATCAGGCAATTGGTAGGGACCATTGGGGAAGCCGCTCTTGAGCAGCGCTTCCAGGGTTTTCTTGCGCAGCATCAGTTCCGGCGCAATGCTCAGGCGCTCGGCCTCAGCCTGGCCGATGGCTTTGAGCTGCTTGAGCAACACGGCAGCGTCCACCGGCAGCGGCTCCGGCACGGCTGGCGGCCATTGATCTGGCGACACACTGCCAGAGCGCTTGATCAGATCAAGCAGAAACTCACCATCCTGACGCACGGTACGCGGGTGCATGTCTTCGATTTTCGCCAGGGCGCCGAGATTATCCGGTTGCGTACGCGCCAGCGGCCACAACGAATGCTCGCGGATGATCCGGTTGCGCGGCAGGTCGCGGGCACGGGCTTCCTTTTCGCGCCAGGCGCAAAGTTCACGCAATACCGCGAGTTGGGCGCGGGACAGCTTCCAGGCCAGCTTGGCATCGCGATAGACCTCGTACGGATCTATCTCGCGACGCAGGTTGGCCACCAGTTCGGCACCGTCTTCCAGAACCCAGGCGTATTTCTCGTCAGACAGCTTTGGACGCAGCTTTACGAAGACTTCGGCCAGGTGCACGGCGTCTTCGGCGGCATAGCTGATCTGGGTTTCGGAGAGCGGACGTTGCAGCCAGTCGGAACGGGTTTCACCCTTGGGCAGGTCGATGCCGAGCACTTCCTGCACCAGGCGTGAATAGCCCATGGAGAAACCGAGGTTCAGGTAAGCGGCCGCCAATTGCGTATCGAACAGTGGCGCCGGCAGGCTACCGGTCAGGCGTAGCAGGACTTCGAGGTCTTCGCTGCACGCGTGGACAACCTTGACCACGGCCGGATTTTCCAGCAACGCGGCCAGAGGCTGCCAGTTGTCGATGGTCAGCGGATCAATCAGGTAGGCACGTTCGCCATCGCCGACCTGCAGCAGGCCTGCGATCGGGTAGAAGGTGTCGACCCGCATGAATTCGGTATCGAGGGCAACGAATGGCAGTTGCTGCCACTCGGCACAAAACCGACCGAGGCTATCGTTGTCGCGAATCCAGTGAATATCGATGGCCACACGGCTCTCCCTTGAAGAATGGCGCGCAGTATATATCGCCCCCGGCGATTTCCGCGCATCCACTGAACAAGAGCGTTAGCGAAAACTGCTGCGTGACATGAAGAATAGTCCGACAAGGTTGGCCTAGCGGGTCTTACCCAGCACGTAGACCCGCATTTGTGCACAACCGGGGAAAAAATCCTGATGGCTGAGCAAACGGAATCCCGCCTGCCTGAACTCGCTTTCGACCCCGGCCTTGCTCGGTAACGGCCCCTCCAGGCTTGAATGCGCGCCCTTGAAACGTCCGTCGAGGCGCACCGCGACAATCACCGTATCGCGACTGACCCGGTAAAACTCGCCCAGCATCGCCAGACGATGCTCCGGGCTGTAAAGGCGTTGAAACAGTTGCATGCAAAAAATGCAGTCGACCGCGTTCTCCGACAAACCAATCGAGAAGGCGGAGCTTTGAAAGGTCTTGATCCGCTTCAACAGGCTTTGCGGGTGATGTGTGCGGGCATGATCGAGGATGTCCTGGGACGGGTCCGTCGCGAGGATCACCCGATTGGCATGTTCGGCCAGCACCGACCAGAAACGCCCTACACCACAAGCAACGTCAAGGATCAGGCCCGGCTCGCCAGCGACGTTAAGCGCATTACGCACCAGACGCGCCTCACGCCAGAGCAGCAGACGCCCGGTCAGGCCCGGCGCTTGCGGCTGAAGGCAGACGCGCGCGTGTTCCTGGTCGTAGCGCCGGGCAATCTCAAGCTCGATGGCGGATGGGGGTTGAGCGGACATGTGCAATGGCTCTTGATAAACGTTCAACAGGCCGCAGGTCGGCAGCCATCGAGTGAAACAAAATCGGAGCACTCAATCCTTGGCCAGCACACCGTCGGTCACCGGGCCACGACATCCGGCAAACATGTCCAGATCCCGGTTGTAGACCTTGCTGTTGACCTCCAGCAGCCCAAGCATCGAATGGAACAGGTTGTCCTGGCTCAGGGGCTTTTCACGACTTTGTTGCAGGCAGCGGGTATCTACCGCAAACGACTGTTTATAGCTGTCGGAGAACCAGGCAAACATGGCCACATGTTTTTGCTGCTCCGGTGCCAGCATGTAAGGCGTGCCGTGGAGGAACAAGTTGTACTCACCCAGGGATTCGCCGTGGTCCGACAAGTACAGCATCGCAGTGTCCACTTTGTCCTGGTTGCCGCGCAGCAGATCGATCAAGGTCGACAGCACATGGTCGGTATAGACCAAGGTATTGTCGTAACCATTGACGATACTTTCGCGACTGCAATTGTTCAGGGCATTACTCTCGCAAACCGGGGTGAAACGCTCGAACTCTTTCGGATAACGCTTGAAGTACTCCGGACCGTGGCTACCCATCTGGTGCAATACCAGCACGGTGTCCTTGTCCAGGGTATCGATGAAATGTTGAAGTCCCTGCAGCAGGATTTCGTCGCGGCATTCACTGTTGGCGCACAGCGCCGGGTCTTTCAGATTGCTGACGTCCTGGAGGGTGACGCGATCGCATGCACCCTTGCAACCCGACTGGTTGTCACGCCAGATCACGTCGATGCCCGCATGCTTGAGCACATCCAGCAGGCCTTCTTCATTCTTGGCCTTGCTGGCGTTGTAGTCCTTGCGCCCCATGTTGGAAAACATGCAAGGCACCGATACGGCGGTTTCCGTACCGCAGGAGTGCACATCGGTGAAAGCGATCAGGCCATCTTCCTTGCTCAGTTTCGGCGTGGTGTCGCGGCTATAGCCAAAGATGCCGAAGTTCTCCGCCCGGGCACTTTCCCCCACGACAAGCACCGTCAGGGATTTGCGCCCGTGAGTTTGCCAGAGCGTATTGCGCTGAGCATCTTCACCGATCTTGACAAAGGGTTGCCGCGCAGTCGCTACTTTCTCGCGCAATAAACCAGCCGAGGCACCAATGTAGTTGCTTGGCACCACCATCAAACGCAACTCGTGGTGATTGCGAAACAGCGAAGACAAGCCTTGATAGTTAACCAGTGCAATACCACCAATGACGGCCGCAGAAGCAAATATCACCAGGACTTTACTAAGCAGCTCACGGTGCCAACGACGATAATTAATCGGTGCCTTCCACAATAGCCATGACGGCAATACACCGAGCAGCACAATATAAACAAACAACTTGAGCGACAGTAAGTCGCGTACTTCCGTAGCATTGGTTTCAGCGAAGTTACGCAACATGCCGGTGTCGATCAGGACACCATACTGGCTCATGAAATACGCCACGCCCGCGCTGACCATGAACAGCAGGGTCAGGACCGGCTTGAGCACCGGCCGGAAGGCCAGCAGCGTCAGCACGATGTTGAAAGCCGCGAAGATCATCATCCCGAAGGCCACGCGCATGACGATGCCTTTGCCATCGGACGTGGTGATTTCGAACAGGTGTTGCCAGAGTACAAAGTTGAAGCCAACCAACAAAAATGCACTGGCAATCAGTGTCACCCATTCGGGGCGCACGGCTTTAATCTTAAACATGAGGTTCGGCGAGTCCTGAAAAGAAGTGCCTTCGGTCAATGTGAAAATTTCATTGACCGAGACAGTTCAAATTTTAGGAAGCCAACCATCAATTTTTTGTGAAAAAGAAGCCAACAATTAGTTGGCTTATAACACCTGCCTGAAACTTCAGACTATTTGAGAATAGTTCAGCTTTGGTTCAGTTTCGGCTCAAGCCTGATGCAGGTACCAGCGCCAGTCCTGCTCACCCACTTCCCCCATGAACTGGCGGTACTCGGCGCGTTTCACCGCCAGGTAGACACCGAGGAACTCGCCGCCGAAGGCTTCCCTGGCCCAACTGGAACCTTCCAGCGAACGCAATGTGGTCAGCCAGTCCGTCGGCAACAGTTTCGCGGCCTGGGCGTAGCCATTGCCCTCCACCGGCGCACCCGGGTCGAGTTGTTCGCGGATACCGCGATGAATACCGGCCAGAATCGCTGCAGCCGCCAGATAGGGGTTGGCATCCGCGCCACAAATTCGATGCTCGATGTGCCGGGAATACGCCGGCCCGCCAGGGACACGCAAACTCACGGTGCGATTGTCCACACCCCAGGTGGCTGCCAGCGGCGCATAGCTGTTGGCCTGGAATCGACGGTAGGAGTTGGCGTTGGGGCAGAACAGCAACAGCGAATCGAGCAAGGTACTGAGCATGCCGGCAACAGCCTGCTTGAGCAGGGGCGTTCCATCCGGGGCTTCGCTGGCAAAGAGGTTGTTGCCGTCCTTGTCCGCCAGACTCACGTGCATATGCATCCCGGTGCCGGCCAGGTCATCGAATGGCTTGGCCATGAAGCACGCTGTCATGCCGTGCTTGTGCGCCACCCCTTTGACCAGACGCTTGTAACGCACCGCTTCGTCCATGGCCTGCAACGCGTCGGTGCGGTGTTCGAGGGTGATTTCCACTTGCCCCGGCGCGTATTCGGAAATGGCCGTGCGCGCCGGAATCCCCTGGAGCTTGCAGGCGCTGTAGAGATCGGCCAGGAAGGGTTCGATCTGCTCAAGCTCGCGCAATCCATAGACCTGTGTGCCGCGCGGACGCCCGCCATCGACATCCCGTGCCGGTTGCGGCCGGCCATTGCTGTCGCGTTGCTGATCCAGCAGATAGAACTCCAGTTCCGCCGCCATGACCGGGTAATAGCCGTCTGCCTGCAACCCTTCGATGACTTTCGCCAGTAAGTGACGGGGATCGGCAATGGTAGCGGGCATCCCCTCAGTCGGGTGCATGCTGATCTGCACGGCCGCGGTCGGTATCAGACGCCACGGCATACGCGTGAGGCTGCCGCTGATCGGGTAGGCCCGGCAGTCGATATCGCCGACATCCCAGACCAGCCCGGAGTTTTCCACGTCATCGCCGTTGATGGTCAGGCCGAGGATGGTGCTCGGCAATGGCCGCCCGCTTTCATACACCGCCAGCAACTCGTCACGGTGCAGCAGCTTGCCCCGCGGCACACCGTTGTTGTCGAGGATGAACAGCTCGAACATTTCAATATCCGGGTTCTGTTCCAGAAAGGTCAGGGCTTCAAGCCGGGTGGCGAACGAGGTCGTGGCACAACTCATGGGAATTCTCTTTTTCCGTGTTTGACGGGTGCACAAAGGCACACGCACTTTAATTCCGGTACCTACCGGAATATGTAGGAACGATCAGCGGAAAAAGCAGGAATCCGGCGGGCGCGCATGTCGGCAATGCCACAGCGCCCAGAAGGCCAGTTCAGAAGGAAGTGCAGAGAGGCTTGGTGCGGTGGCAGGCGTGAATCGACGACCAAGGCTCGACGCACGAGCGCCGATGGTTGCCTTGAAGTGGATTGCGACTGGCCAACCGTCCATAGAGAGAACCGCAGAAAACAGATGACCGGCAGCGTCACACGATGGGTTCCGTCGTTAAATCAGGATTTGAAGAACCTTGGATGTCGTCTGGCTAAACATTCAACGGTGTCCGTATGACCGCGCGCCTATTTAATTTCCAAATACATCACCAGACTTTCTGATTTGCGGCCTTGCGGCCTCGCGCGCCTAATCGCACCTCTACCGTTCAAGGTCCGATCATGGAAAACACCCGCGCGACTACCCGCCCTGCCCTCTGGCTGATGTTCAGCATTGTTCTCGTCGCCCTGAACCTGCGTCCCTCCATGGCCGCCGTCGGACCTTTGCTCTCGGCAATTCGCGAGGACATCCCGCTGAGTTTCAGCCTGGCATCACTGCTGACCCTGCTGCCGGTCATGGCCATGGGACTGGCGATGTTTTTCGGACTGCGTGTCAGCCAGCGTCTCGGTGAACATCGCACTGTCGTCCTTTCGTTGCTGATCATAGGCATGGCCACGGTGTCGCGCCTGTTTCTCGATTCAGTCGCCGAATTGATCCTCAGCGCCGTACTGGCAGGTATCGGCATCGCCCTGATCCAGGCCCTGATGCCTGCGCTGATCAAATCCCGCTTCAGCGACCACGTTGCCTTGTGCATGGGGCTCTACGTCACGTCGATCATGGGCGGTGCCGCCCTGGGTGCGTCCTTTGCCCCGCTGGTGATGGCGTCTAGCGGCAGCTGGCGTATGGGCCTGGCGATCTGGGCCGTACTCGCCGTGCTGGCATTGCTCTTCTGGCGCAGCCAAAGCACCGGGATGCCGACACCGAATTCGAGGGCATCCAGCAAAGGATCGTTCTTCGCCAATTCCCGCGCGTGGTTACTCGCGATCTTCTTTGGCCTGGGCACTGCGTCCTACACCTGTGTTCTGGCCTGGCTGGCGCCGT
This sequence comes from Pseudomonas sp. FW305-70, assembly GCF_058783925.1. Classification (NCBI taxonomy): domain Bacteria; kingdom Pseudomonadati; phylum Pseudomonadota; class Gammaproteobacteria; order Pseudomonadales; family Pseudomonadaceae; genus Pseudomonas; species Pseudomonas sp. FW305-70. The sequence goes on along the minus strand of NZ_JBYSYZ010000014.1, from coordinate 82,359 downwards.
ACTACGTGGAAAAGGGCTGGAGCGAGCAACACGCCGGATTGCTGCTCGGGTTTCTGACCGCAATGGAAGTGCTGTCGGGCCTGCTGACGCCCTTCATCGCCAATCGCAGCCGCGACCGCCGAGTCGTGCTGATGGCCTTGCTGGCACTGATCATCGCCGGTTTCTGCGGACTGATTCTGAGCCCGCGGCACTTGAGCCTGATGTGGCCATGTCTGCTGGGGCTGGGCATTGGCGGGCTGTTTCCGATGAGCCTGATCGTATCGCTGGATCACCTGGACAATCCATTGCGCGCCGGTGGCCTGACCGCATTCGTGCAAGGCATCGGCTACCTGATCGCCAGCCTGTCGCCTTTGCTGGCGGGGATCATCCGCGACCGGCTCGGCAGCTTTGAATGGGCCTGGTGGTCACTGACGGCGGTCATGGCGCTGATGATGTTGATGGTTTTGCGCTTCAACCCAAGGCACTACAGCCGCCACATCCACTGACCCGGAGCCTGCCATGAAAACCACCGGTTTCGCCGCCGCTCACGTCAGCATGCTGCTTTGGGCCTTGCTGATCGCTGCCTCGTTTTCCGCGGCGGCGCAAGTCAGCCAGGCCATCGACCCGATCCTGCTGACCGGTTTGCGCCTGTTGTTCTGCGCGGTGGTGTTTCTGCCGCTGTTGCTGCGTGAAGGCAACGCCGCCATGACCGCCCGCGGGCTGCTAGGTCATGGGGTGCTCGGCCTGCTGTTGGCGTTGTACTTCGGCTCACTGTTCGAAGCATTGCGCTACACCTCGGCCGTCAATACCGGAACGATGTTTACACTGGTACCGCTGATGACCCTGGCTTTCGAGGCCGTGCTCATACCTGACAGCCGCCTGAAACAACGGATTGTGCCGATGCTGCTCGCCGCTGCCGGGGCGGTGTTACTGATCATGAAAGGCACCGGCCCCGGTGAGTTGCCATCGCCGTATGCACTGACCGTGTACGGCATCGGTTGCCTGGCGATGGCGCTCTATGCCCCGCTCAGCCAACGCCTGAAAGCCAATAGCCTGAAGGGACGCGGGCCGGTGCCCATGACGTTCTGGAACATGCTGTTCGGCGCGCTGTTTCTGCTGGTGTTCTGCGGACTCAGTGGCGGTTGGCGCTCGGCATCATCACTGACGCTCAAGGACTTCTATTGGTTGATGTACCTGGCGGTGTTCGCCACCCTGGCGACGTTCTGGCTGCTGCATCGGGCCATCGGCGTGATCGCGCCATCCTCGGTGATTTCCTACATCTACCTGAGCACACTGTTCATCACCTTGTTTCATTGGTTCTGGGGACGCCAGATGCCGCTGCCGCTGGAGTTGGCCGGCGCGCTGCTGGTGGGCATCGGCATGTTCGCGCTGTTGATCTCCAGCCGCCGCGCCGTGTCGGCGATGGTCCAGCGTTGAAGGGCTCCAGGGCGAAACTTCCTGCAAGGCATTTTCCCTGTTCGCTCATTCCGCTAGGATCGTTCACTCACCCTGGCACACGGTCAGTGCAAGGGGATGCAGCGAGACGCAATGGATGCTGAACAGTAATTCGCTTAGAAAACTCGACATGCAGGACCTCACGGTGTTCGTCGCCGTGTACGAGCAGAACAGCGTCACCGGCGTATCCGAGATGCTTAGCGTCAGCCAGTCCACAGTGAGTTACTGCCTGAAAAAACTGCGCAACAGCTTCGAGGACGAACTGTTCATCAATACCCGTACCGGCGGCATGCAACCCACCGACAAGGCCAGCGCGATGTACCCGCACGCGCTGAAAATCCTGGAAAGCATCAACTTGTGTCACGCCGGCTCACCCGCGTTCGACCCAGGCCTGCAAGCCGTGACGTTCAACCTCTGCGCACCGGAGTATTTCGAGCAGTTGATCCTGCCGCGCCTGTTGAAAACCTTCGCCCTCGCCGATCTCCCGGTGACGGTCAATGTGCTCAAACTCGAAGCCGACATCCCGGCCGAAGCGTTGCGCGAAGGCAATCTCGACCTGGTGATGTGTTTCGGCCCGAACTTTCATCGCAGCCACGTCGATTTCAAATCCCGGACGCTGCTCGATGATGATCTGGTCTGCGTGTTCGACAAACGCGCCACCCCGGCGGAACCGCGTTTGAGCCTGCAAACCTATGTTGAACGTCGACACGTGTTCCCGACACCCTGGACGTCCGCCACCAACATGGTTGACGGCTGGCTCGCGCAGCAGGCCAAACAGCGCCAGATCGTCGCGCGCGCCAACAGTTACAGTGCAGCGCTGAAGCTGATTACCGGCACCGACTATGCCCTGACCCTGCCCCGGCGCATCCAGCGGCTGCTGGCCAGTACCGACACCTTCAATCACTGTGAAGCGCCCGAGGGTTTGCCGGGTTTCACCCTCGACATGCAGTGGAGCCAGCGTGTCGATCAGGACAGCGCCAACACCTGGCTGCGAGCGCAAGTGATCCAGGCCTGCACCGTGCAGGAAACGGCCTGATACTCAGTGGCTGATGGCGGTCTTGCTGTAGGAGTCGCGATCGATGTCGAGAATTTCCACGCACAGCTGGACTTCAACGCCGCTCGGCCACTCACACAGGTCCTGAACCACCGCCAGCAGGCTTTCGGAAAGTTGTTTCTTGATCTGTGCGGAACGACCACTCAACAGTGCGAGTTTCACATGCACGAATGCCCGCTCAGACAGAGCAGTACCGACCTTGAACGTTTCGACCCTGACCGCGCGGCTCTTGATGTCGAATTCGGCAGCAAACTGACCGGAACCCACCAGCGTATTGTTCAACCGCATCAACGCCACATCGGCATTCAGGTCAGACAGGTTGGCGGTGTATTCCATGTGCAGGTGAGGCATGAGTTGGCTCCTGGAAGGGGATGGAAAGGTCGTACGTATAACACGCCCTGTTCATTCGGGCAGCGGCAAAACGGCACGCTCACTCATGAACGCCTCCAGGCGCGAACGCAACCAGCGCTCGGCAGGGTCGGTATCGACATGACTGAGCCAGACCATGGACAAATCCAGGGTCGGTGTCTTGAACGGAAAGGGCTCCTTGAACAGCATTCCGGAAGCCGCCATCGCCTCGGCGGTGTAGTCCGGCAGGCTGGCGATCAGGTCCGTCCCGGCGAGCAGTGCCGGCAACGAACTGTATTGCGGTACCGAGAGCACCACCTGGCGCGTGCGGCCGATTTCCGCCAGCCACTCGTCGGCGTAGCCACTGACGTTGGCGGTATGGGACACCAGCACGTGCGGTCGTGCGCAATATTCGTCGAGCGTCAGCGGAGTATCGGAGGCATCGGCGCGCAAAATGCTGGGCTGGATATGCCGCAGCAACTTGCGCTTGGCATTGGCCGGCAAGCCACGGGTCTGGCTGATACCCACCGTGATATCGCCGGACGCCAGCAAGTCGGGAATCCGCCAGTAATCGACATGCTGCACCACAAACACCACCTTTGGCGCTTCCTGGCGCAGCGTTCGCAGCAACGGCGGCAACAGGCCGAACTCGACATCGTCGGACAACCCGATGCGGAACGTCATCGTGCTGCTGGCCGGGTCAAAATCATGGGTCAGGCTCAAGGCCACAGACAAGGAATCCAGCGCCGGCGACAAGTGCCTGATGATCTCCTCTGCCCGTGCTGTCGGCTCCATGCGATGGCCAACACGGATGAACAGCGGATCATTGAACATCGCACGCAAGCGGTTGAGTGCAGAACTGATGGTCGGCTGACCGAGAAACAGTTTCTCCGCCACCCGAGTGACATTGCGCTCCAGCATCAGCGTTTCGAATACCACCATCAGGTTGATATCCGCCTTGCGAAGTTCGTTGCGATTCATCCAGTGTCCCCGTTCCCCAAATCTGCTGACAGTTTAGGTAGCCGGGGCAACTGCCGTCTATCCAACTCAAGTTCAACAGCCTGATGGGGTTCACGCTTGATGGATTGAGCAGGAATGCGGACCGTTGCCAGCTCGAAAGAAAGCGGCCTCGAACGAGCAGCTTTACCGCTGCATTTCAGCTCCCCCCAGGCGTCCTGCCAACGATGTATTAGAAAATGACTGATGTCGCGCTAGATGACCAAGAAGATGGCACACATGGGATATTTGGCTTCTTCACTATACAAGGTCGTGCTTGGAGCATCCTGAAGCTCCAACCGAGTTATCGATGCTGTGTACCAGAGTGACGACCATCGGTCGTGACAGCTAACTGTCACGTATTGACTTAATGACAGAAAACACTCATTTTCTTTCTAAGCGCTGAAAAACAACAGGAAGCAGCCTTGAGCCAGCCCATCAAACAACGCCTTGAAAGCAGTCTTTCAACCGCCTCCGCCTCTGGCAGGGTGATTGCTAACTATATGCTGGCCAACCTCTATGAACTGCCGTTTCAGACCGCCGCTGATATCGCCGCGAAATTGAACGTCAGTGAATCCAGTGTGGGGCGCTTCTGTCGCTCACTCGGATACAGCCACTTCAAAGACCTGAAAAACGACCTCAAGGTCGACCTGGGCGATGGCCCATGGCTGGTGGGCGATCGCTTGCAGGAATTTCGCCATCAAGCCAGCCAGGGCCCGCAAGGCCTGCCGCGCAGCTTCGAGTTGGAAGTCGCGGCCCTGGTCAAGGTTTACGAATATAGCCTCACCCCGACCTGGCACAGCGTCAGCCAGCGCCTGGCCACTCGGCGCAAGGTATTCGTCGCCGGGTTCCAGACCGAGCGTGGCATCGCGGCGTCCATGGTGCATCTGTTGCAGTACCTGCGCGATGACGTGCACTGGGTCGATGGCGCCGCCGGGCATTATGCCGACGTGTTACTCAGTGCCCCCGATGACAGTGCACTGGTGGTATTCGAAGCCCGTCGCTATTCCCGCCACGCCCTGACCCTGTGCCGCAAGGCCCGCGATGCCGGAATCCCTGTGACGCTGATCACCGACACCTTTTGCGACTGGGCCGAACAGAACGCCGATGAAGTGTTCCGCGTGCCCACCGAGTTCAACCTGTTCTGGGAATCGACAGCGGCGATGCTGTCGCTGGTCCACCTCCTGGTCAACGACGTCTGCAAACAGCTGGGTCCCGAGGTCGAAAAGCGTCTTGAAGCCATCGCGGCCTTACACAACGAGTTCGTTGGATACACATCGTCACCAAACTCAAAACAATAAAACGAGGTGCTGGATGAAACACGTCATTCGCTTTGCCGGTGTATGCGCAATGGTCCTGGCCGGGGCCAGCAGCGCGCAGGCTGAAGTACTGAAGATTGCTACCGAAGGTGCTTACCCTCCGTTCAACTACGTTGACTCGGACAACAAGCTGCACGGTTTCGATGTGGATATTGCCAACGCGCTGTGCGAGCGAATGAAAGTCCAATGCAAGATCGTCGCCCAGGATTGGGAAGGGATCATTCCGGCACTAATGGCGAAGAAATACGATGCGGTCGTGGCATCGATGATCGCTACCGATGAACGCAAGCAAAAAATCGATTTCACCAACCACTACTACCGCACTCCCCTGTCCGTGGCCGTGGCCAAGGACTCGAAGATCACTGACGCTCAAACCAACTTCAAAGGCCTGTCAGTGGGTGCCCAGTCTTCCTCGACCCAGGCCATTTATGCCGAAGAGCATTACGGCCCGGCCGGTGCCGACGTGAAGTTCTATCCGACCTTGGACGAAGCCAACAGTGACCTGGCCGCAGGCCGGATCGATGGCGTGATCGCCGACAAGTTCCCGCTGCTGGCCTGGGCCGAAGCCGCCGGCAAGGACTGTTGCAAAATCATTGGTGACGTCAACGGCACCACCGCCGATGCCTCCATCGCCATCCGCAAGGGCGACGATGCCCTGCGCGAACGCTTTAACACGGCGCTGGCTGAAATCGTTGCCGACGGCACCTACAAAAAGATCTCCAGCCGCTACTTCGCCTTCGATATCTATTGATCGCCAGGCCTTCAGCCGAGACTGAAGGCCTTCTTTCCATGCACGCTGCCCTGCACCCTCTCCGAGTGCGGCGCCAGCGTGCGGGCTTAACTTTGCGAGAGGGTTCGAGCATGTTCGAACATCTGTCACTTTTATCCTTCGCCAGCGGTGGCTGGGGTTCGGCACTGCTGGCTGGCGCGCTGGTGACCATCGCCCTCGCCCTTAGCTGCTTACCCATCGGTTTGCCACTGGGCTTGGGCGTGGCGTTGGCGGCCCGCTCCCGGCAGCGCTGGTCGCGGGCCATGGCCACTCTGTTTTCCACCGTGTTTCGTGGACTGCCCGAATTGCTGACCCTGTTGATCATCTACTACGGCTGCCAGATCGCTGCGCAGAAACTGTTGGCCGCCATGGGCTACGAGGCCGAAGTCACGATCAATACCTTCGCCGCCGCAATGATTGCTTTCAGCCTGGTATTCGCCGCGTTCTCCAGCGAAATTTGGCTGGGCGCCTTCAAAACCGTGCCCAAGGGTCAGTTCGAAGCGGCAGCGGCCCTTGGCCTGTCCCGACGCACAACCTTTACCAAAGTGATACTGCCGCAATTGACACGCATTGCTTTGCCGGGCCTGTCGAACAACTGGTTGTCGCTGCTCAAGGACACCTCCTTGGTATCGACCATTTCCTTGGTCGACCTGATGCGCCAGACCAACCTGGCCGTCAGTGTCACCAAAGAGCCCATGTTCTTCTATGCCGTGGCCTGCTTTGGCTACCTGTTTTTCTCGGCCCTTTCCGGTCGGTTGTTCCAGCTCCTGGAGCAGCATTTCAGCCGCCATCAACGGAGCGCCCACCCATGAGCTTCGATGAATTGCAGAATCTGTTCCTCAGCCCTGACTTGTTGGAGCGTTACGGTCCCCGCTTCATCGAAGGCCTGTTGGTGACTGCCAAGCTGGTGACCATTTCCTTCACCCTTGGCGCCCTGCTCGGTCTGCTGATCGCCTTGGGCCGGTTGTCGAGTAACCGCTTTATCAGCCGTTTTACCGGCGTCTACGTGTATTTCTTCCGCGGTTCGCCGCTACTGGCACAGCTGTTCATGCTCTATTACGGCCTGGGTTCGTTCAAAGGCTTCTGGCAGGACGTGGGTTTGTGGTGGTTCTTCCGTGACGCCTGGTTCTGCACACTGCTGGCCTTCACCCTGAACACCGCGGCCTATCAGGCCGAGATTTTGCGCGGCAGCATCCTGGCCGTGACCCAAGGCCAGCGCGAGGCCTCGAAAGCCCTCAGCCTGTCGCGCTGGACCACCTTTCGCAAAGTCATCCTGCCGCAATCTCTGCTGGTCGCCATTGGCCCGCTGGGAAATGAACTGATCCTGATGATCAAGGCCAGCGCCATTGCCTCGCTGGTGACCATCTACGACTTGATGGGGGTGACCAAGCTGGCCTTCTCGCGCAGTTTCGACTTCCAGATCTACCTCTGGGCCGCCGTGCTCTATCTGCTGATTGTGGAAGTCGTGCGGCGCAGCCTGAAAGCGCTCGAGGGCCGCCTCGGCCGTCACTTGCAGTAAACCAAATTCTCTCGGGCTGCCGTGCGCGCCCCTGCATCAGGGATACACCATGCATTGCGAAACCATCGTTCTGGGCGCAGGGATTGTCGGCGTCAGTACCGCACTCCAGTTACAGGCCCGTGGCCGTAAGGTCGTGCTCATCGACCGCCAGCAACCGGGTAACGGCACCAGCCACGGCAATGCCGGGCTGATCGAGCGCGCTAGCGTAATTCCCTACGCATTCCCGCGCCAGTTGTCGAGCCTGATGCGCTACGCCCTCAACCAGCAGTCGGACGTGCGCTACAGCCTGAAGTACCTACCCAAGGCCAGTCCATGGCTGCTGCAGTACTGGCGGCACTCCGGGACCAAGGGCTTGGCCGCCGCAACCCGGGCCATGTTGCCGTTGGTGGAGCACTGCGTCAGCGAACACGATCTACTCTCTGCACCGGCCGGCGTGGATCACTTGATCCAGGCCAGTGGCTGGGTCGAGGCCTACAATTCTCCATCGGCGTTTGCCAAGGCCCAACGCGACGCTGCTGCGCTCATGGACTATGGCCTGAATTACAAAGTGCTCGACCCCGATCTGATGCATGCCCGTCAACCGGGCTTGCACAGCAGCGTGGTAGGCGGCATTCACTGGCTGGACCCCAAGACCGTTAGCGACCCCGGCGGCCTGACACGCGGATATGCCAAACTGTTCGTCAAACGCGGCGGCGTGTTCGTCCTTGGTGACGCCCTATCCTTGAGCCAGCGCGTGGGCAAATGGGAAGTGCAGAGCGAACAGGGCCTGGTGATTGCGGATGAAGCTGTGGTCGCCCTCGGCCCTCAAGCCCGGAGCATTTTCGAGCCACTAGGGTATGACATTCCTCTGGCGATCAAGCGCGGTTATCACATGCACTATGCCGCCCTGCCTGGCACGCGCTTACAACAACCGCTGCTTGACCCGGTGGGAGGTTATGTCCTGGCACAGATGGTCGGCGGCATTCGCCTGACCACCGGGATCGAGTTCGCCGACAGCCAGGACCCGGTCAACGAAATCCAGCTACGTCGCTGCGAAGAGCTGGCGCGCGCCTTCTACCCGCTGGGCGAACGCCTGGATGCCGAGCCTTGGCTGGGACGCCGTCCATGCTTACCGGACATGTGCCCGGTGATCGGTCCGGCGCCACGACACAAAGGTTTGTGGTTCAACTTCGGGCACGCCCACCACGGCCTGACCCTTGGACCTGTCAGCGGTCGGCTACTGGCCGAGATGATGACCGGTGCGATGACCTTTACCAACCCTGCCCCGTACAGCGCCGAGCGCTTTCACTGAATGCCGGAGTCAAGACCATGCATGCTCTCTCTGCCCTTGTAGACACTCCGTTCGCCGCAAGCCCGGACACCCGTAAGGTGGTGGTTGATATCGCCGGCCTGAACAAGTTCTATGGCGCCTTCCATGTGCTGAAAAACATCGATTTGAAAGTGCGCGAAGGCGAGCGCATCGTGCTCTGCGGGCCTTCCGGCTCCGGAAAATCGACGCTTATCCGCTGCATCAACCGCCTGGAAATCGCCGAAAAAGGCCGCATCCTGGTCAACGACACCGACTTGGCCCAGACCAACCGCGAGGCCGCCAAGGTCCGCAGTGAAATAGGCATGGTGTTCCAGCATTTCAATCTGTTCCCGCACATGAGTGTGCTCGATAACTGCACCCTGGCCCCGATTTCGGTGCGTGGCCTGAGCCGCAAGAAGGCCGAGGAGCTGGCCCAGCACTTCCTGCAAAAAGTCGGTATCGCCAGCCAGGCCGGCAAGTACCCAAGCCAGCTCTCGGGAGGCCAGCAACAGCGCGTGGCCATCGCCCGGGCTTTGTGCATGGAACCCAAAATCATGTTGTTCGACGAGCCCACCTCGGCGCTCGACCCGGAGATGGTAAGCGAAGTGTTGGATGTGATGGTTAACCTGGCCGGCAGCGGTATGACCATGCTCTGCGTGACCCACGAAATGGGCTTTGCCCGGCAAGTGGCCGAGCGCGTGCTGTTTCTCGACGGCGGCCAGATCATTGAGGACGCACCGCCTCAGGACTTCTTCAGCGCCCCGAACAGCGCGCGGGCCAAGGCCTTTCTTTCGCAAATTTTACATTGAGGCCACATACGAACACGGCTTGTCTGCGATGGCTGCGCCAGGCGTAGGCCGTTAATCAACGCACTTGCGCGCACAGCTGTTTCTTTCCGACATCTGCTACTACTGATCTCAGCAAAAGGAATATTCAATGACTAATATGCTGGCGAATAATGCCGCCCCGAAAAACCTTGCAGTTACCGTCTGTGATCAAGCGCAGACAGCGGCACTGCTGGATTTCAAAAAACTCGTTGACGCTATTGCCCAAGCCGCAACCGAACTGGAAGCTGGTTCAATTCTGAGCCCTGAGCGCTTGGTTGTACCCCTGGGTGACGGCGGTGTTTTGCTGAGCATGCCCGCCACCGCTCAGGACATCGGCATCCACAAACTAGTAAACGTCCAGCCGGGGAATGTGCAGCGTCAGCTGCCCACGATCAACGGCACGGTAACCGTATGTGATGCCGTAACCGGACAAATAAAGTGCTTGCTCGACGGCCCAGAGGTCACCGGGCGTCGTACTGCGGCAGTAACCCTCCTGGCGATTCGGACACTGTTGAAGCGTGAGCCGAAACAGATCTTACTGTTCGGAACCGGCGCACAAGCACGTTATCACGTACAAGCTATCAATGCCCTTTACCCACTATGCAAGCTGTGGGTAAAGGGCATTGACGCGCAGACGACGGCAGACTTTTGCAACAAAAATCGAGACCTGCACGAGCATTTGCAACCGTACGGCGACAGCATTCCCGACGTGGATGTGGTAATCACCGTAACCACCAGCACAGAGCCGGTCTACAACGAGCTAGCCAAACCTGGTCGATTGATTATCGGTGTAGGTGCTTTCAAACCGGAGATGGCAGAGCTCGGCAAAGTCACTCTGGACGGTAGCGTTCTCTATGCTGACGATACTGCCGGAGCGCAGCACGAAGCAGGCGACCTGTTGCGGGCAGGAGTGGATTGGTCTCAAGTCAGATCGCTGGCCGCAGCCATTCGCGGCCCAATCGATTTGTCACGCCCCGTTGTGTTTAAAAGCGTTGGTACCGCGGCTTGGGACCTGGCCGCTTCGCGGGTCGCGCTCCACGCCCTTGCCAGCCAATAAACCAATTTCGCAAGCTTGAATTATAAATTGCACTCAGCCATCGCTAGCGTTGACTATCTTCGCTAGCGATGGCCCAGAAGCGATTCCAAGAGTATGGCGGGCATCGTCTCGAAAATGCCGGGGTTTAGAACGGGCTAGAGCGGAATACAGGGCATGTTTTATGCCTTGGAAATGCCCTAAACAATATGACAGAAACGAAAAAGCCCCTGTAATCAACGATTACAGGGGCTTAGTCGTATTCAATAATGGCGGAGAGATAGGGATTCGAACCCTAGGTACCGGTGAAGGTACAACGGATTTCGAATCCGTCCCATTCGGCCACTCTGGCATCTCTCCAACGGCGCGCATCATAACAACACTTTCGCCGGAAGCGAACCCCCCAAGCGAAATATTTCTGTGCTTTCAGATGCTTGCGTCGGTTAAAGCGGTACGCCCAGACGGTTGGCGACTTCTTCGTAGGCTTCGATGACGTCACCGAGGCCCTGACGGAAGCGGTCCTTGTCCATTTTCTTGCCGGTAGCCTTGTCCCACAGACGGCAGCCGTCCGGGCTGAACTCGTCGCCCAGCACGATGGAACCATCGTGGAACACGCCGAATTCCAGCTTGAAGTCGACCAGCAGCAGGCCGGCGTCGTCGAACAGTTTGCTCAGGACTTCGTTGACCTTGAGCGACAGTTCTTTCATGCGAACCAGTTGCTCGGCGGTGCCCCAACCGAAAGCCACGACGTGGGATTCGTTGATGAACGGGTCGCCCTTGGCGTCGTCCTTCAGGAACAGTTCGAAGGTGTAAGGGTTGAGCTTCATGCCCTCTTCGACACCCAGGCGCTTGACCAGGCTGCCAGCGGCGTAGTTACGCACGACGCACTCGACCGGGATCATGTCGAGCTTCTTCACCAGGCATTCGTTGTCGCCCAGCAGTTTGTCGAACTGGGTCGGCACGCCGGCCGCTTCGAGCTTCTGCATGATGAAGGCGTTGAACTTGTTGTTCACCATGCCCTTGCGGTCGAGCTGTTCGATACGCTTGCCGTCGAACGCCGAAGTGTCGTTGCGAAACAGCAGGATCAAACGGTTAGCGTCGTCGGTCTTGTAAACCGACTTGGCTTTGCCGCGGTAGAGTTCTTCACGTTTTTCCATGATGGGCTCCGCTTGCTAAGTAGATGGGCTAGGCGATGTGACGCCAGTCGAGCCCTGAATCTTGATCGGCCAGTTGCAGCCAGTCCGGGTCGCACCCAAGGGTGTCGACAAAACATTGCCGGGCCAGCTGCGGCAGGTTGTTCTTGCTGCTCAGATGGGCCAGGACCAGATGTTGCAGGTCCTTCCAGCCCAGCTCGGCCACCAGGAATGCCGCCTGGTGGTTGTTCAAATGTCCCAGTTCACCGCCCACCCGCTGCTTGAGAAAGTACGGGTAATGACCGCGAGCCAGCATGTCCCTGCAATGGTTGGACTCGATCATCAATGCATCGAGGTCCCGGTAACCGTCCAGTACCTTGTCGCAATAGGAGCCCAGGTCGGTCAACAGGCCAAAACGCCGTGAACCATCACTGAAGACATACTGCGTCGGTTCCTGTGCATCGTGGGCCACGGCAATGACACCGATGCTCAAGTCGCCGATCTGCAACTGCTCGCCGCCGGCCAGAAAGCCTGCGGGTTCAATCGGTTTGCGCATCCCGCGCAAGGTCCCGCGACTGAGGTAGACAGGCAGATTGTAGCGCCGAGACAGCAAACCCACGCCATGCACGTGGTCGGCATGTTCGTGGGTCACAAGTATCGCGCTCAGCTGCGCAGGGTTCACACCCAGTCGCAGCAGGCGTTTTTCGGTTTCCCGCAGGGAAAAACCACAATCCACCAGCACGTACGTATCAGCGCTGGCTATCAGCGTGCCGTTCCCTTGACTGCCGCTGCCGAGAACGGCAAAACGCATAGGATCAGCCCAGGTTGTCTTGAATCTTGCTCAACACTTTACGCGCCACATCTGCCGGCGCCACGGTGTTGATGTTCTTCTCGACGGTGACCTGGACGTTCTCGCCAACCTTGCTCAGGCGAACCTGATAACGCTCGGCACGGGCTTCAAGCTCTTCCTTGCTCGGCGCACTGCCGAACAGGCCGCTGAGGAAGCCTGGCTTGTCGTCTTTGCTCTCGGCTTTTTCGGCCAGGTTGATGTAGTACAGGCCCAGGCTGCGGTTGATGTCTTCAACGCGCCACTCACCTTGTTCCAGCGCACGACCTACGCTCGACCAGGCACGGTCAAGGTCGGTACCGACGTTCAGCACAGGGTTGCCGCTGCCGTCTTCAGTCAGGCTGACACGGCTGGGCGCGTCGAAATCACGCGAAGCCAGCATGGAGACCGAACCGCCCTTCTCCGAGATACGGCTCATGCTCGCGAGCATGTCGTCGACCAGTGCCGCGTCCAGGCCAGTGTTGACCGAACGGTTGGTGAACTCGACATCGGCGGTGCTGCCGGCAGGACGCTCGGCGCTGACCACGTAGACTTCACTGGTGTTGCGCTGCACGCCCGGCTCGATGCGCACCCGCACACGGGTTTCGCTGTCGGTGCTGACGCCGGCCGCGCCCAGGCGCTTGGCCATGGCCGCAGACAGCTCATCGGAATGCTGCCAGGTCGTGGTGAATTCGCCGGTTTGCGGGCGCTGCTCATCCAGACGGAAACCGTTGTCCTGGAAGAACTGAACGGCCACAGGCCAGATTTCGGCCGGCGGGTTCTGCGCCAGGATGGAGCTGGTGCCGCCGCTCTTCTGCAGCGAATAGGGACTGGCGTCGGCAGCCGCCGTCAGCGGCTGGGGACGTGGAACGATGTATTCGCCCGTGGCGGTGTCATCGGCCACGTTGCGCGGGATCGGCAACAGCGGATCCAGACGCTTGGCGGTATGGATATCCGGCGGAATTTGCATCGGTGCAGTCTGTTGCGCTTCCAGGTAATCGCTACCACGGTCACGGAAATAACCTTCCGGGCCCCAGATCCATCCGCAGCCACTGGTGCTGGAGATAATCAAGGCAAGTGCGGAAAGTCCGGCCATTCGCTTCATGCGTTGTACTTCCTCAATTAAACCAGGACGCTGCACTGGCGCAGGGCCGTGCGGAGCGTTTCGTGACAAGGTGCGCTCAGCCAGGTCAGCGGCAGGCGAATGCCTTCGTGCATCAGGCCCATTTCGACCAAAGCCCACTTCACCGGAATCGGGTTGGCTTCGATGAACAGGTCCTTGTGCAGCGGCATCAGTTTTTCGTTGATTGCCCGTGCAGTCTCGGCATCCCCCTTGAGGGCGGCCTCGCACAGATCGGCCATTTCACGCGGCGCGACGTTGGCGGTGACGGAGATGTTGCCCTTGCCACCCATCAGGATCAGCTCGACCGCGGTCGGATCATCGCCGGACAGCACGATGAAGTCCTTGCTGACGCCATCGAGGATGGCCTTGGCGCGCTTGAGGTCGCCGGTCGCTTCCTTGATACCGATGATGTTCGGCACGGTGGACAGGCGGATCACGGTCTCGGCCTGCATGTCGCAGGAGGTGCGGCCAGGCACGTTATAGAGAATCTGCGGGATGTCGACCGCTTCGGCGATGTGCTTGAAGTGCAGATACAGGCCTTCCTGGGTCGGCTTGTTGTAGTACGGCACGACCAGCAGGCAGGCATCGGCGCCGGCTTCCTTGGCATTGCGGGTCAACTCGACGGCTTCGCGGGTCGAATTGGCGCCGGTACCGGCAATCACCGGAATGCGGCCATTGACCTGCTTGACTACCGCCTTGATGACGGCGATGTGTTCATCGACATCAAGGGTGGCCGATTCGCCGGTGGTACCGACGGCAACAATGGCATGGGTGCCGTTTTCAAGGTGGAAGTCCACGAGTTTGCTGAGGCTGTCCCAGTCAAGACGCCCCTGTGCATCCATGGGAGTGACCAGTGCCACCATACTGCCCGCAATCATGAAACCGCTCCTGCCGGAAAAAGAGAGCCGTAATGGTACTGGCGCCAAGTTGCTTGCACAAGCGAAGTACTGTGCTGCCGCCATTCCCCTTGGCGCCGGTTTTCGCTACCCTTCAGACTTTGATCGTTACAGACAAGCTCGTCCGTCGGGTTTCAGCCTCCATTTTCGGCATCACAAGTCCTGATCCAGCGTTGCCACGTCTCGCTCCCGCCCCGGCGGAGCCTGTTCGCAATCTGTCACTCGGGACTTTCTGAGTTCGCATCCGCAGGCTCGCTCCCGACCAATCAGCCCTTAGACGTACCGACCGCTCATCGCTTTAGGAATGCTGCATGTCCACCCCCACAGTTCGCGAACAATTCCTTGTTATCAGTGCCCTCGGCGCCAACCCCATGGAGCTGACCAACGTCCTGTGCCGCGCCAGCCATGAAAACCGCTGCGCCGTTGTCACCTCTCGCCTGACCCGTCATGGCGAATGCAGCGCCCTGGTGCTGGAAATCTCCGGTAGCTGGGATGCCCTGGCGCGCCTGGAAGGCAGCCTGCCAGTGCTGGCCAAGCGGCATGCGTTCACGGTCAACGTGGTGCGCAGCGCCGCCCTGGAAAACCGCCCCCAGGCCCTGCCGTACGTCGCTTATGTCAGCTCGGCCTACCGCTCGGACATCATCAACGAGCTGTGCCAGTTCTTCATGGACCACAATGTCGAGCTGGAAAACCTGACCTGCGACACCTATCAGGCCCCGCAGACCGGAGGCACCATGCTCAATGCCACGTTCACCGTGACCTTGCCGGCCGGCGTGCAGATCAGCTGGCTGCGCGATCAGTTCCTGGATTTCGCCGACGCACTGAACCTGGACGCCCTGATCGAACCCTGGCGCCCACAGAACCCAATGTAAGGAAGCTTTCCATGGCCGTTGCCATCGACCAACCGGTTGCCGATTTCGAAGCCTCCGCCACCAGCGGGCAGACCGTCAGCCTCGCAGGCCTGAAGGGCAAGCAGGTGGTGATCTACTTCTATCCGAAGGACAGCACGCCGGGCTGCACCACCGAGGGCCAGGGCTTTCGTGATCAGTATGCTGCGTTCAAGGCCGCCAATACTGAAGTGTTCGGTGTGTCTCGCGACAGCCTGAAATCCCACGAGAACTTCAAGTGCAAACAGGAATTCCCCTTTGAGCTGATCAGCGACAAGGACGAAGCCATCTGCCAGCTGTTCGACGTGATCAAGCTGAAAAAGCTGTATGGCAAGGAATACATGGGCGTGGATCGCAGCACGTTCCTGATCGACAAGAATGGTCTGCTGCGCCAGGAGTGGCGTGGCGTGAAGGTACCGGGGCATGTGGATGCGGTTCTGGCGGCGGCTCAGGCCCTCGACAAAGCCTGATTCATATAGCGCCTATCCGGACGCCTTCGCGGGCAAGCCCGCTCCCACAGTTGACCGAGTTGTTCAGGCGAACAAGGTCCAATGTGGGAGCGGGCTTGCCCGCGAAGAGGCCGTCAGCCTCACCGAAGATTCAAAGCAACGGCGCCACCTCCGGCTCCTTGCGCGGCCAGGCATCCAGCACCGCCTTGAACAGCGTCGCCAGGGGAATCGCAAAGAACACCCCCCAGAAGCCCCACAACCCGCCAAACAGCAGCACCGCACAGATGATCGCCACCGGGTGCAGGTTGACCGCCTCCGAGAACAGCAAGGGCACCAGCACGTTGCCATCGAGCGTCTGGATGATTCCGTAGACCGCCATCAGGTAGATGAACTGATCGCTCCAGCCCCACTGGAACAGCGCAATCAGAAATACGGGTACTGTCACCACCACGGCGCCGACATAAGGCACGACCACCGAAATCCCCACCAGCAGTGCCAGCAACGCCGCGTAGTTGAGTTCAAGCACGACAAAGGCGATGTAGGTCACCCCACCACAGATAAAGATTTCGATGACCTTGCCGCGAATGTAGTTGGCGATCTGCCGGTTCATCTCATGGGCGACCCGGGTGATCAGCGCCCGCTCACGGGGCAGGTAACCGCGCACCCACTGGCCGATCATGGCCCGGTCCTTGAGGAAGAAAAACACCAGGATCGGTACCAGCACCAGGTAGATCATGATGTTCACCAGCAAGGGCAGGCTCGACAGCGAGAACGTCAGTGCCCACTGACCAAACTTGCCGATTTCGCCGCGCGCCACTTCAATGGCCCGCAGTACTTGCTCATCAGACACCAGATGCGGATAGCGCTCGGGCAGCAGCAGCAATAGTGACTGCCACTTGGCGAGCATGCCGGGCAACTCGTTGAACAAGGTGATCAGTTGATGCCACAGCAGCGGCACGACCACCACGATAAACACCAGCAACAGCCCCATGAACAACGCAAAGACCAACCCCACCGCGACCCAGCCCGGCACACGCAGGCGCTCAAGCGTCACTACCAGCCCCTGCATCAGGTACGCCAGCACCATCCCGGCGAGCACCGGCGCCAGCATGCCGCCCAGGGTCAATACGGCGGTGAACGCCAGAAACAGCAGGACAGCCAGCACCACCGCTTCTTCATCGGAAAAATAGCGCTGAATCCAGTCGCGTAACACTTTGAACATCAATAATCCTTAGGAGCAAACGCAGCACAATTCAGGCTTTTTTCAACCAGTAGCGGTAAACACCCGCTTCATCTTCTTCACGAAGCAGGGTATGACCGGCCAATCGGGCAAAGGTGCGAAAGTCGCGCTGCGAACCTGCATCGGTGGCGATAACCTTGAGCACCGCGCCACTGGCCAGCCGGTTGAGCTCCATCTTGGCCTTGAGCAACGGCAACGGGCAATTCAGGCCGCTGGCGTCCAGTTCAACGTCATGCTCTACAGCATCGGTCATTGCATCACTCCGGGTCAGGTGGTTGAGATGCCTAGAATATCTGGTCGCAACGCCGGTGTCCGGCTACAGTAAGGTCTTTGTCGACTAAGGCTTTGTGCATGACATTTTTGCGCCCTACCCTGCTGACGCTCGCTTGCCTGCTCGCCTCACCGGGCTTCGCCGACGACCTGCCGTCACTCGGCGACGCCAGTTCTGCCATTGTCTCGCCACAACAGGAATACCAACTCGGCCGCGCATGGCTGGCCATGTTGCGCAGCCAGGTTTCGCAACTCAACGACCCGCAACTCAAGAATTACGTGGAATCCAGCGTTTACCGCCTGCTGGAGACCAGCCAGGTCACTGACCGGCGCCTGGAATTCATCCTGATCAACAGCCCGCAGCTCAACGCCTTTGCGGCGCCGGGCGGGATCGTCGGGGTCAACGGTGGCTTGTTCCTCAACGCCCAGACCGAAGGCGAATACGCCTCGGTACTGGCGCACGAACTGGCTCACTTGTCGCAGCGCCACTTTGCCCGGGGTATCGAAGCACAAAAACGCATGCAAGTCCCCATGATGGCTGCATTGCTGGCGGGTATCGTGGTAGCGGCCGCAGGTGGCGGTGACGCCGGGATCGCAGCCATTGCCGGCACACAGGCAGCAGCCATTCAGGAGCAGCGGCGATTCTCCCGCCAGAACGAACAGGAAGCCGACCGTATCGGCCTCCTCAATCTGGAAAAGGCCGGTTACGATCCCCGCTCGATGCCAACCATGTTCGAGCGCCTGGGGCGTCAGTACCGCTACGATGCCAAGCCACCGGAGTTCCTGCTGACTCACCCGGTCACCGAATCGCGTATCGCCGACACCCGCAACCGCGCCGAACAGTTTCCAACGGGCGGCATTGAAGACAGCATGCGCTACCAGCTGATCCGCGCACGCGTACAGCTGATCTATGAAGAAACCCCGGGGCTGGGCGCCAAGCGCTTCCGCGCCCAACTCGACGAGAACCCGAAAAACGACGTGGCACGCTACGGCCTGGCGATCGCCCAGATCAAGGGCGGCCAACTGAACGAAGCACGGGAGAACCTCAAGCAGTTGCTGGCCAAGTCACCTAACGAAATCATCTACAACCTCGCTCAGGTCGATCTGGACATCACCAACAATCGCCTGGCGGATGCCCAGTCCCGGGTTGACCGCTTGATGACCCAGTACCCTGGCAACTACCCGCTGAACCAGGTGCGCGTCGACCTGCTGCTCAAGCAAAACCGCACCGCAGATGCGGAGAAAGCCCTCGAAAGCCTGCTCAAGTCACGGCCGGATGACCCGGACGTGTGGTATCAGGTTGCCGAGACGCGCGGACTGTCGGGCAATATCATCGGCCTGCATCAGGCGCGCGCCGAATATTTTGCCCTGGTCGGGGACTACAAACAGGCCATTCAGCAACTGGACTTCGCCAAACGCAAGGCCGGCAGCAACTTCCCGCTGTCTTCGCGGATCGACGCGCGGCAACGCGAGCTGATGGAACAGGAGCGCTTGATCAAGGACATGATGGGCTGACGCCCTTGCAGACAAAAAGTCCGGACATAAAAAAACCGCCTCTTTCGAGGCGGTTTTTTATTCAGCCATCAACCGGGTTATTCAGCCAGCTTGAAGGTGATGAAGCTCGCACGACCTTGACGCAGTACTCGCATCGACACCGAACGGTTCTTTGGCAGCGCCTTGGCGATGTCCGCGAACTCCTTGGCGGAACCGATGGCCTGGTTGTTCAGGTGGGTGATCACATCACCCGGCTGCAGGCCGATCATGGCGGCAGGACCGTCCTGCACTTCCTTGATCACCACACCACCTTTGAGGTCGTAGGTTTTCTTCTGGTCGTCAGTCAGCTCGACCACGGAAACACCCAGGCGATTGCTGCTGCGCTCGATGCTGGATTTCGGCTCGGCGCCCATTTCCTTGTCTTCATCCGGTATGGCACCGACGGTCAGCTCGACATTTTTGCGCTTGCCGTCACGAATCACTTCCAGATCAGCCTTGGCGCCAGCCTTCAATGCGCCAACGAGGTGCGGCAAGTCGGCCGACATGACGATTGGCTGACCGTTCATGCTCAGGATCACGTCGCCCACTTGCAGGCCACCCTTGGCAGCCGGGCCATCATCCTGGATCTGAGCCACCAGCGCACCCGCCGGTTTCTCCAGGCCAAACGACTCGGCGAGATCCTTGCTCACTTCCTGAATCACCACGCCCAGCCAGCCACGGCTGACCTTGCCACCGGACTTCAGCTGATTGGAAACGTCCATGGCCACGTCGATCGGGATTGCAAACGACACGCCCATGAAGCCGCCGGAGCGGGTATAGATCTGCGAGTTGATCCCGACCACTTCACCGTTGAGGTTGAACAGCGGGCCGCCCGAGTTACCCGGGTTGATCGGCACGTCGGTCTGGATGAACGGCACATAGTTTTCGTTCGGCAGGCTGCGACCGACGGCGCTGACGATGCCCTGGGTCACCGTGTGGTCAAAGCCGAACGGCGAACCGATAGCAACCACCCACTGACCAGCCTTCAGGTCCTGGGATTTACCGAGTTTGAGCACCGGCAGATCCTTGCCTTCGATTTTCAGCAGCGCCACGTCGGAACGTGGATCGGTACCGACCAGCTTGGCCTTCATTTCGCTGCGATCGGCCAGACGGACGAGGATTTCGTCTGCATCGGCGATCACGTGGTTATTGGTCAGGATGTAGCCATCAGACGAGATGATAAAACCCGAGCCCAGGGAAGTTGCCTCGCGCTGACGGTCACGAGGAGAACGCGATTGCGGCGGCATGCCCCGCTCGAAGAATTCGCGCAGCATTGGCGGCAGGCCTTCGAGGTCGGGCATTTGCTGGCTGACTTTGCGATCCGGCAGTTTTTGCGTGGTACTGATGTTCACGACCGCGGGCGAGGCTTGTTCGACCAGTTGCGTAAAGTCAGGCAATTCGACCGCTTGGGCGGTGACCGCCTGACCGAGCACCAGCACGGTGGCAATAATGGAAAGGTAGGACTTCAAGCGTGGTATCGACATACGGCTCCCGTTACGACGAGCAGGGTTAAGCGATATGGAGCAAGGAACACCGGGAACAATACGCCGGTATTTTTGTTCCGGGAACAACAAACAAGGCCAGAGCCGAGGGGCTCTGACCTATAAGAAATTTAAGGGTTTTTTGCAAATTGAAATGCTCACGAAACATTTCGAATTTAGCTCACTGCTTGGTTGCAGTGGCGTCGGTGCGCATTGAAAGCGCTATCCGTTCAGCAGTACCTACCGGTATCTCGCCGACGACGGTCACCATCATGTCGCCTTGTGCCGTGGTCAAGCGCCGGGAAACCGCAACGGTCGGCCCCAACTGAGTACGGGTGTCGGTGACGGTTGCGCCATTCAACGGTTCGAGGAATACCGAAAAACGCGCCAGACCATCGTCGTACATCAGGCTATTGACCTGGGTCTTGGTCTGCGGATCCTTGCGAGCGGTACTGCTGGTCAGCTCGAAGCCGGGAGGCAACCAGTCGGAATGCCAGACCTGGGCAGTCTTGACGGCAGAAGCCTTGTCACTGTCGAGGTTGACTGGCTTGCAATCATCGCTGGCCTGCAGATCCTTTTCGGAAGGAACGTCGGCCGTATCCAGTTGCGTGAACTGGAAGCGCTCCAGCAACCGCCCCTTGTCGTCCAATAACAAAGACTTCAGAGGCAGGCCGGTTTCTTTGTCCAGATGCAGTTCAAAACCGTAGCGGTGTTGATCCCGGGGTTTCAGCGATACGATCACCGCCGAACGCCCGGCAACACGCGACTTGCCGATGACGGCGAGGTCATACCAATTCTTGAGCTTTTGAGGATCGAGTGCACGGGCAGCGGAGTTGGGGGAGTCCCCCAGCCCTGCTATCAGTGTGCCGCTGACGCATTGAGTATGCCCATCAATGCGAACGACTTCCTGAGCGGAGCCGTCGAGCTGGATCAATCGCTCGCGGACCTTTCCATCCTGGACGAGGTGCCAGATGTTATGGGTAGAAAAACTACCGTTACGCTCGTAGACGAAAGTACCCTGAAAGCTTTGCTGCTGCTCTGCCTGGCCCAGGCGGGTCAACCAGTCCTGGGCATCATCAGCTTGGGCTGGAACGATGAACCAGCCGCTGAGCAGAAGCGAAAGTAGAGGTATGGCGCGCATGATCCTCCTTAACGGTTTTCCAGACTTGCCGCACGAGCGTAAGGCAGAGCGCTCTCAGTACCTTTCAGTGCAGCCTGCTGTGCATGTTGGCGCAAGTAGCCTGGCAGACGCTGATCGTGCCAGCCTGGCTGACCTTGCAAAACGCCATTGGCCATTGGGCCTGTAGCTTCCGAACTCTCATTGTAGCCTGCCAGAACAGCAGGGCCTTTTACTTGAGGAGCGGCCAGTGCGGGTTGACTGGATTGCTGGGCCAGTTCGGTACCGGCGATCTCATCCTGGTTGTACAGACGCACACCGGCCAGTACCGCCAGGGTCACAGAAGCTGCGACCGCCAGACGACCCAGGCTGCGCCATGGACCGCGGGAAGCTTTTGCCGGTGAGGCCTCGTCAGCCAGGGCAGCAGAAACAGCCGCAGCGATGTCCAGGCGTGGAAGCAGCAGATCCTTGTGCATCACTGCCCGAGCGATCTGATAACGAGCCCAGGTTTCACGGGTTTCAACATCGTCGCAGGCATTCAATACCCGACGCAATTCCAATTCGTCCGCTTCGTTATCCATCACTGCGGACAGCGATTCCTGCAGGGCTTCACGACTCATGGCGTTCCTCTCTTGGCTGTCGCCGCTGTCTTTAGTTTTCCTGCAACAACGGCTGCAGGGCTTTGTCGATGGCCTCCCGGGCGCGGAAAATCCGGGAGCGCACGGTGCCTACCGGACATTGCATGACGCTCGCAATGTCCTCGTAACTCAGACCATCAAACTCACGTAAAGTTAAAGCCGTACGCAAATCTTCCGGCAGTTGCTGAATGGTTCGATGGACAGTGCCTTCGATCTCATCCCGCAGCAAAGCCCGTTCTGGCGACTCGAGATCCTTGAGGCCATGATCGCCATCGTAGAACTCTGCATCTTCGGAACTGACATCGCTATCCGGCGGCCGACGGCCGCGTGAAACCAGATAGTTTTTCGCCGTGTTGATGGCGATACGGTAAAGCCACGTATAAAACGCGCTGTCTCCGCGAAAATTTCCAAGTGCACGGTACGCCTTGATAAAGGCTTCTTGTGCCACATCCTGGGCTTCATGGGTGTCGTGCACAAAACGCACGATCAACCCGAGAATTTTGTGCTGGTATTTCAGCACTAGCAGATCGAAAGCACGCTTGTCGCCGCGCTGAACGCGTTCGACCAGTTGCTGATCCTCTTCCTGGGTTAGCATGAACACTCCTCGATGAGCTCGGAGGAGGCTTGCAGAAGTAAACCACCAGACTTGCAAACATAGACTCGGGCTTTTCGCAAAAGTTCTCCCCCTCCAGGCAAGTTTCCTGCGGGCTCTGATTTGGCACGCACGAAAAGCGCAGCGCGAGTGGGCCCGGCTGCGCGAATAATCTTGTCATCGGATTCTTCGCCAGGGATCGAACTGCAATCCTGTACTGAATCCGACGCTGTCCCTTGTTTCAGGCAACGGTCTATTGATCTTGGCACTTTGGCAAAAGTTCCAAATATTTATAGCTGCGCCGAACCGACATTGTGCAACCGTGAAGCGAAAAAGACTGTTAAATCGGCGATACAGTCGTTCTCGCGCGCAACGGGCAGAAAAACATCCGACGAAGCGCCCGACATTTTGCGTCACAGTAGTTTCACAATGCCATGCTGGCTCGGGTATTGTGCCGTCCCCCCCCTCTATATACTAGTGGGCTGTGCGGCTGACCTGACTCGCCAATCCAGCTGCGCCACCCCCGACCCGGGTCGCTTTGAGCGGAATCCTGAAATGAGCCAACAGTTTCAACACGATGTTCTGGTAATTGGCAGCGGTGCTGCCGGCTTGAGCCTTGCGCTGACCTTGCCCGGTCATTTGCGCATTGCCGTATTGAGCAAAGGCAACCTCGCCAATGGCTCGACGTTCTGGGCCCAGGGTGGCGTTGCCGCCGTGCTGGACGACACCGACACCGTTGAATCCCATGTCGACGACACGCTCAATGCCGGCGGCGGCCTGTGCCATGAAGACGCGGTGCGCTTTACCGTCGAGCACAGCAAGGAAGCGATTCAATGGCTGATCGACCAGGGCGTGCCTTTTACCCGCGATGAACAGTCGGGCAATGAAGATGGCGGGTTCGAGTTCCACCTGACCCGCGAAGGCGGTCACAGCCATCGGCGCATCATCCACGCCGCCGATGCCACGGGCGCTGCCATTTTCACAACCCTGCTCGAGCAGGCCAGGAAACGACCGAACATCGAACTGCTGGAGCAGCGGGTTGCGGTAGACCTGATCACCGAGAAACGCCTGGGACTCGAAGGTGATCGCTGCCTCGGTGCTTATGTGCTCAATCGCGGCACCGGCGAAGTCGATACCTATGGCGCCCGCTTTGTGATCCTCGCCTCCGGGGGAGCGGCCAAGGTTTACCTGTACACCAGTAACCCCGACGGCGCCTGCGGCGATGGCATCGCCATGGCCTGGCGCTCAGGCTGCCGGGTGGCGAACCTGGAGTTCAACCAGTTTCACCCCACCTGCCTGTATCACCCGCAGGCCAAGAGCTTCCTGATCACCGAAGCCCTGCGCGGCGAGGGTGCCCACCTCAAGCTGCCCAACGGCGAGCGCTTCATGCAGCGCTTCGATCCACGGGCAGAACTGGCGCCACGGGACATCGTCGCCCGGGCCATCGACCATGAAATGAAACGCCTGGGTATCGATTGCGTCTATCTGGACATCAGCCACAAGCCCGAATCCTTTATCAAGACGCACTTCCCGACGGTGTACGAACGCTGCCTGGAATTTTCCATCGACATCACCAAACAGCCGATTCCGGTGGTCCCGGCGGCGCACTACACCTGCGGTGGCGTGATGGTTGATCAACAGGGCCGCACCGACGTGCCGGGGCTGTACGCCATTGGCGAAACCAGTTTCACCGGCCTGCACGGCGCCAACCGCATGGCCAGCAACTCGCTGCTTGAATGTTTCGTTTATGCCCGCTCGGCGGCCACGGACATTCTCGAACAGTTGCCCCGGGTTCCAATGCCCGCCCCCCTTCCCGCCTGGGATGCGAGCCAGGTCACCGATTCCGATGAAGACGTGATCATTGCGCACAACTGGGATGAGCTGCGGCGGTTCATGTGGGACTACGTTGGTATCGTGCGCACCAACAAACGCCTGCAACGGGCACAACACCGCGTGCAACTGTTGCTGGATGAAATCGACGAGTTCTACAGCAACTACAAGGTCAGCCGGGATCTGATCGAGCTGCGCAACCTGGCCCAGGTGGCCGAGCTGATGATTCTGTCAGCCATGGAGCGCAAGGAAAGCCGTGGCCTGCATTACACCCTCGACTACCCCGACATGTTGCCGGTCGCGCTGGACACTATTCTGGTGCCGCCCACCTACGTCGGCTGAATTTGAGCCGGACCCGCAGGCGTCGGTGCACATCCGCCGCCTGCGCATCCCGGGGCACGCAAATGGCCCTGACCCGGCGCTCGCCCCGTAGACGGAAACGCAAGACCACCACCAACGGCAGCGCCAGGCTGTCCGGCCTCAGCTGCACGGGCTGCCAACCCTTGGCCCGGCTCCACAACTGCCAACCATCGGCATCGCGCCGCAAGCCGCAAATGGCCTGCGGGTGTGTCAACAGAATCCCCCGGGGCAACAGCCAGACACCGTGAGCCACGCACAGCACAACGCCGAGCGAACTGGCCCAGAGCGGAATCGACAGTAAAAACAACGAACCCAGCGCGAACAGCTGGGCCAGCAGATACGCCGCCAGCAACTGCCGTGAGGCATGCCAGCGGCATTCGAACGAATTACTTGGGCTGGACACGATCCAGAATCATGCGAACCATGCGTTGCAGCTCGGGATCTTCCGATTCGCTGCGTTCCATGAACCAGCCGAACATGTCCTGATCCTCACACGTCAGCAGTCGGACGTACAACGCGCGATCCACCTCGTTGAGCGTTGCGTAAACCTCTTTCGTGAACGGCACCAGCAACACGTCAAGCTCAAGCATGCCACGGCGGCTGTGCCAAAAGAGGCGGTTCAGTTCAACATCTTCGACCATGGAGCGCTCCTCAAATAGGCCGCAAGTATACAGGCCCGCGCACCGTCGAACAGTCGGCTTTGGTCGGGCACCGGTGATCCTTTGTGAACTACCCATTTCGAAGGCGGCCCCTTATGATGTCCACCAGACTTTTTACCCTGCGATGACCCATGGCCGATTCTGCTTTTTTCTGCACGCTTTCTCATGAAGGTGTTCTCGCGGTCCGCGGCGCGGACGCCAGCAAATTCCTGCAAGGCCAACTGACCTGCAATCTCAACTACCTGAGCGATTCCCGGGCCAGCCTCGGCGCGCGCTGCACGCAGAAAGGCCGGATGCAATCGAGCTTTCGCATCCTGCTCGAGGGTGACGGCGTGGTCCTGGCCATGGCCAGCGAATTGCTCGAACCGCAACTGGCGGACCTGAAAAAGTACGCGGTGTTCTCCAAATCGAAACTGACCGACGAAAGTGCCGCCTGGGTCCGCTTCGGCATTGACCATGGCGACGCCGCACTGGCCAGCCTCGGCCTGGACCTGCCGGCAGAAACCGACAGCGTGGTGCGCAACGACGGGCTGATCGCCATCCGTGTTTCGCCGCAACGCGCCGAGTTGTGGGTTGCCGCCAGTCTTGCCGATGCAGTCAAAGGCAAGCTGTCGGCGGTGCTGAGCGAAGGTGACCTGAATCAATGGTTGCTGGGCCAGGTCCGTGCCGGGATCGGCCAGGTCATGCCCGGCACCCGCGAATTGTTCATCCCGCAGATGCTCAACCTGCAAGCGGTCGGTGGCGTGAGTTTCAAGAAAGGTTGCTACACCGGCCAGGAAATCGTCGCGCGCATGCAGTACCTGGGCAAACTCAAGCGTCGCCTGTATCGCCTGCAACTGGCTGCTGGCGAGCTGCCGGAACCGGGTATGGCGCTGTTCTCCCCGACCCATGGCAGCTCTATCGGCGAAGTGGTGCTGGCTGCCCGCGCCGGGCAAGGCATTGAGCTTCTGGCGGTGTTGCAAGCCGAAGCGGCAGACAGTGGAGACATCCACCTGGGGGCGCTCGAAGGGCCGTCCTTGCAGCTGCTCGACCTGCCTTATGAACTGGATCGCGATCGCGAAATCCAGCAATAACGGCAGCACTAGAGAGACTCAATGAGCGAACTGGCGGAAAAGGTCCAACAGGATTTGGTTGAGGCCATCAACAACGATGACCTGGTTCTGCCAACGTTACCGGAAGTGGCCCTGCAAATTCGCAAGGCCGCGGAAAACCCGGAAGTCAGCGTCAGTACCCTGAGCAAAGTGATCGGCCGTGATACCGCGCTGTCGGCGCGCCTGATCAAAGTGGTCAACAGCCCGCTGTTGCGCGCGACCCAGGAAGTGACTGACCTGCACACCGCGATCACTCGCCTGGGCATCAACTACAGCTGCAACCTGGCGATCGGCCTGGTCATGGAGCAGATTTTCCACGCCCGCTCCGACGTGGTGGAACAGAAAATGCGCGAAGTCTGGCGCAAAAGCCTGGAAATTGCCGGCGTCAGCTATGCCCTGTGCCGCAGTTACACCCGGCTCAAGCCCGACCAGGCCGCCCTTGGCGGGCTGGTGCATCAGATCGGCGTGCTGCCGATCCTGACCTACGCCGAAGATCACTATGAACTGCTGTCCGACCCGGTCAGCCTCAACCATGTGATCGACCGGATTCATCCCCTGATCGGCGAAAAACTGCTCAAGGTCTGGGACTTTCCCGACATGCTGGTGCAGGTACCGCAGCTCTACCTGAATTTCAAACGCCAGTCGGCGCAGGTCGACTATGTGGATCTGGTGCAGGTGGCCAGCCTGTATTGCCACAAGGACACCGACCATCCGTTCGCTCGTATTGATCCGTTGAGCGTGCCGGCCTTCAATGCACTGGGCATCGACATCGACGACGGGGCGATGTGCGCCGACCTGGAAGAAACACGGTCGATGTTTTACTGATCAAAGACCGCGTCGCCCCCTTCGCGAGCAAGCCCGCTCCCACATTGGATCTATGCAACACCACAAATCCCTGTGGGAGCGGGCTTGCTCGCGAAGGGGCCTGAACAGACGCTGCATCACTCCCCTGCAACAAAGCTCACCCGCACCTTCAACCCCGCCCGCTCTCCATCGTGCAGGCTGATCTGCGCCAGATGCGCGCGGCAGATCTCGCCGACAATCGCCAACCCCAACCCTGAACCGGCCACTTGCTGATTGCGCCGGTAAAAGCGTTCGAATACCCGGTCGCGCTCCTCAAGAGGAATGCCGGGGCCATCATCTTCGACTTCCAGCACGGCGGGGGCCGAGACCCGCAGAATCACGTTGCCGCCTGGCGGGGTATGAGCCAGGGCGTTATCCACCAGATTGCTCAGCAGTTCGTTCAATAGCGTCGGCTCGCCCCGCAACCAGACCGGTTCATCCGCTTCCAGCGCCAGCGCGATGCCGCGCTTGTGGGCCAACGGCGCCATGGCCATGCCCAGTTCCCGGGCCAATTGACTGAGGTCGAGCAACTGCGCGCCCCCCTCGGCAATCGCCCGGGCGCCATTTTCGACCCGTGCCAGGGAAAGCAGCTGATTGGCCAGATGGGTCAAGCGATCAGTGCCCTGGGCGGCGGTCTCCAGCGTGCTGCGCCAGGTCTCGGGCTCGCCCGAGCGCATGCCCAGCTCCAGTCTCGCCTTGAGGGCTGCCAATGGCGTGCGCAGCTCGTGGGCGGCGTCGGCTATGAATTGCGCCTGCTTCTCGAACTGTCCTCGTAGACGCTCGGTAAAGTGATTGAGGGCGCGCACCAGCGGCCACAATTCGCGCTGCACTTCCACCAATGGCAAGGGGCGCAGATCGTCCGGCTGGCGCTCTTCCACCGCCGTGCGCAAGCGCTCCAGCGGGCGCAACGCGGCACTCACCGCAAACCACACCAGCATCAACGCACCGATTGCCAGCATGCCCAGACGCAGCAAGGTATCCGCCGCCAGACTGCGGGCCATGCTGACGCGCGCCTCATCGGTTTCGGCCACGCGGATTTCCGCCATGCCGTTCATGTTGGGCTCGCTCACGGGCTTGAGCAGGCTCACCACGCGCACGTTCTGCCCGCGGTACTGGGCGTTGTAGAAACGTGCCAGCGCCGGGTAGTCGTCGGTGCGCGGCGTTCCCGGCGGTGGCGCGGGCAGGTTTTCGTAACCGGAAATCAGCTTCTGATTGATATCGTTGACCAGGTAGAAAATTCGCCCGGCACTGTCGTAGGCAAAGGTATCGAGGGCCACGTAGGGCACGTCGGCACTCAGGGTGCCGTCGCGCTGGGAGACGCCGGCGGCGATGGTGCGCGCCGAGGCCAGCAAGGTCCGGTCATAGGCCGTGTCGGCGGCTTCACGACCGTTCCAGTAGGCGCTCAACCCGCTGGCCAGCATCAACACCACCAGCAACAGCGCCAGGTTCCACAACAACCGCCAGCGCAGGCTGCTGGGCTTATGCATCGCGGCTTTCCAGCAAGTAACCGAGGCCACGGAAGGTCACGATGGCGACCGGCTGGCCATCCAGTTTCTTGCGCAGGCGGTGCACGTAGATTTCGATCGCATCGGGACTGGCCTCTTCATCCAGACCGAACACTTGCGACGCCAGTTGCTCCTTGCTCATCACCCGCCCGGGGCGCGCGATCAGGGCTTCGAGTACCGCCTGTTCGCGGGAGGTCAGGGTGAGCAATTCATCACCGAGGGTGAAACGCCGGGTTTCCAGGTCATAGGCCAGCACACCACAACGCTGGATACGTTCACCGCCCAGCACACTGCGGCGCAGCAACGCCTTGACCCGGGCTTCGAGTTCGGTCAGTTCGAACGGCTTGGCCAGGTAATCGTCGGCGCCGAGGTTCAGGCCATGGACCCGATCCTTGACGTCGCTGCGGGCGGTCAGCATCAGTACCGGCAGGTTCTTGCCCCGCGCCCGCAGGCGCGCCAGCACTTCGAAACCATCCATGCGCGGCAAGCCGACATCGAGGATCGCCATGGCGTATTCCTCGCTGCCCAGCGCCAGGTCGGCGGCCACGCCATCGTGCAGGACGTCCACGGTCAGCCCGGTGCTCTTGAGCGCCTGGGCGACACTTTCGGCGAGCTGCAAATGGTCTTCGACGAGCAGGACACGCATGGATCTATACCTCGTTCAGGGATGGCCGACGCCATTCTTTGGCGCGGAGTTTACAGCCGCAATCACCGCTGTGAAGCCCGAAAAACCGTGAAAGCCCGCTGAAAGGTTAGCGAAAGGTTGGGTGGTTAGAGTCGCCCCACGGATGGTTTCGACTGCCGACCATCGAATCGTAGTTTGAAAACGTGCTTTGACATGTAACTACCGAAAAACGCCTCGAAGCGTTTTCGCCAATAAGAACAATAAACGAGGTACTGCACCATGCTGTCCACACAGCTTCAGGCTTGCCCGCCCCGCCCTTTCTCTTGCTCCCCGATGTTTACGCTTGCCAGCGCCGAAGCCGGCTGCCCGTCGTTCGATCCGTGCGGATTCGAACACGCCAGCACCGCGCGAAATCGTCGCACCTGAATCATCCTCAAAAACAAAAACTCCACTGGAGACAAAAATGAATCGTTCAATGCGCCGTTTCGCCCTCGCCGCCAGCTGTGTGCTGTTCGCCGGCCAACTCATGGCCGAGCCTAAACGCCCGGAATGCATCGCCCCGGCCTCGCCAGGTGGTGGTTTCGACCTGACCTGCAAACTGGCGCAAAGCGCGCTGGTCAACGAAAAACTGCTGACCAAACCGATGCGGGTGACCTACATGCCCGGCGGTGTCGGTGCGGTGGCGTACAACGCGGTGGTCGCCCAGCGTCCGGCCGATGCCGGTACGTTGGTGGCCTGGTCCAGTGGTTCGCTGCTGAACCTGGCCCAAGGCAAGTTCGGTCGTTTTGATGAAAGCAATGTGCGCTGGCTGGCCGCCGTCGGCACCAGCTACGGCGCTATCGCGGTGAAGAGCGATTCGCCCTACAAGACCCTCGACGATCTGGTCCAGGCCCTGAAGAAAGATCCGAGCAAAGTGGTGATCGGTTCCGGCGGCACCGTCGGCAGCCAGGACTGGATGCAGACCGCGTTGATCGCCAAGGCCGCCGGGATCAATCCGCGTGACCTGCGTTACGTCGCCCTCGAAGGGGGCGGCGAGATCGCCACGGCCCTGCTCGGCGGTCACATCCAGGTTGGCAGCACCGACATTTCCGACTCCATGCCACACATCCTCAGTGGTGATATGCGCCTGCTGGCGGTGTTCTCCGACAAGCGTCTGGACGAGCCGGAAATGAAGAACATCCCGACCGCCCGCGAACAAGGCTACGACATCGTCTGGCCGGTGGTACGCGGTTTCTACCTGGGGCCGAAGGTCAGCGACGAGGACTACGCCTGGTGGAAGGATTCCTTCGACAAACTGCTGGCTTCACCGGAGTTCGCCAAGTTGCGCGACCAGCGTGAACTGTTCCCGTTCGCCATGACCGGCCCGGAGCTGGACACCTATGTGAAGAAGCAGGTCGCGGACTACAAAGTGCTGGCCAAAGAGTTCGGCCTGATCCAGTGATCGTCTCTGTCTAGCGGCTGCGACTCCGCTTGGCGGG
>NZ_JBYSYZ010000014.1:0-51173 GCF_058783925.1 Pseudomonas sp. FW305-70 | reverse complement strand
AGTCCCAGCACAGGAGTTCCTCATGCTCTTACAACGCATTTTTGCTTCGGTGCTGTTGCTGGCCTGTCTCGGCCTGGCATTGATGGCGTGGCCGTACCAAGCGGCTTTTTCCTACGAACCGGTGGGGCCTCGGGCCTTTCCACTGCTGATGCTCGGCCTGATGGGCTCAGCGCTGTTGTACATGGTGTTCCGTCCGGCACCGATCAAGCACAGTGCCGACGAGCCGCCGCTGGATCGCGAAACCCTGACCAAGATCGGCATCTGCGTGGTGCTGTTGCTGGTGTTCGCCGGCACCTTCGAGCCCCTGGGTTTCATCGTCGCCAGCATCCTGATCGGCGTGCCCATGGCGCGACTGTATGGCGGTCGCTGGGTGCCAAGCATCGTGATCATCAGCTTGATGGCCGTCGGCCTCTACCTGCTGTTCGACAAGTTGATGGACGTACCGCTGCCCTTGGGCGTGCTCGACGTTCTGGAGAACTGATATGGATACTCTTGGCTATTTGGGTCAGGGTTTCGGCGTCGCGCTGAGCCCGTACAACCTGGTGACTGCACTCTGCGGAACCCTGATCGGTACAGTGGTCGGCCTGTTGCCAGGCCTGGGGCCGATCAACGGCGTGGCGTTGCTGATTCCGATCGCATTCGCCCTCGGCCTGCCA
This sequence comes from Pseudomonas sp. FW305-70, assembly GCF_058783925.1. Lineage (NCBI taxonomy): Bacteria > Pseudomonadati > Pseudomonadota > Gammaproteobacteria > Pseudomonadales > Pseudomonadaceae > Pseudomonas > Pseudomonas sp. FW305-70. The sequence continues at coordinate 50,517 of NZ_JBYSYZ010000014.1, read as the reverse complement.
CCGGAGTCGGCACTGATCCTGCTGGCGGCGGTGTACCTGGGTTGCGAATACGGCGGCCGGATCAGCTCGATTCTGCTGAACATTCCGGGTGAAGCGTCCACCGTTATGACCACCCTCGACGGTTACCCGATGGCCCGCAAAGGCCTGGCCGGTGTAGCACTGTCGCTGTCGGCATGGAGCTCGTTCATCGGTGCCTTTATCGCGACCTGCGGCATGGTGCTGTTCGCCCCGCTGCTGGCGAAATGGGCGATTGCCTTCGGCCCCGCGGAATATTTTGTACTGATGGTATTTGCGATTGTCTGCCTCGGCGGCATGGCCGGCGACCGTCCGCTGAAGACGTTCATCGCGGCGCTGATCGGTCTGTTCCTGTCGACCGTCGGCATCGACGCCAACAGCGGTGTGTATCGCTTCACCGGGGACAACATTCACCTGACCGACGGTATCCAGTTCGTCGTGCTGGTGCTGGGCTTGTTCTCCATCAGCGAAATCCTCCTGCTGCTGGAAAAAACCCACCACGGCCAGGAAGCGGTTAAAGCCACCGGCCGGATGATGTTCAACTTCAAGGAAGCGGCGTCGGTGTTCGTGGTGAACATCCGTTGCGGTGTACTGGGTTTCATCATGGGCGTATTGCCGGGCGCCGGTGCGACCCTGGCCAGTGCCGTGGCCTACATGACCGAAAAACGCATGGCGGGTGCCAAGGGTACTTTCGGCCAGGGTGACATGCGCGGCCTCGCGGCGCCGGAAACCGCCATCGGTGGCGCGGCTTGCGGTGCGCTGGTGCCGATGCTGACCCTCGGCGTTCCAGGTTCCGGCACCACGGCGGTGATGATCGGTGCATTGTCGCTGTACAACATCACCCCCGGCCCGCTGTTGTTCCAGCAGCAACCGGACATCGTATGGGGCCTGATCGCTTCGCTGTTCATCGCCAACGTGATGCTGGTGATCCTCAATATCCCGATGATCCGCATCTTTACCCGCATCCTCGCCGTGCCGAACTGGGCGCTGGTGCCGGTGATCGCGATCATCACCGGGATCGGTGTCTACGCGGTGCACGCGACAACGTTCGACTTGTTCCTGATGATCGGCATCGGCATCTTCGGTTATATCCTGCGCAAGCTGGACTTCCCGTTGTCGCCGGTATTGCTGGGCTTCATCCTCGGAGGATTGATGGAACAAAACCTGCGCCGCGCCCTGTCGATTTCCAACGGTGCGCTGGAAATCCTCTGGTCGAGCCCGATCACCTTCGGTTGCTGGATCCTGACGGCGATCATGCTGCTGATGCCACTCATCCGTATCTGGCGCAAACGTTCGGCCGCGCAACGCATCATCCCCGATGTCTGATCGAACACCCTTCAAAGCCTGGTGGGGAACCCCGCTGGTCGGCCTGCTGGGCGGTTACCTCGCCAGCCAGGTCGGCTGGCCTTTGCCGTGGATGGTCGGCTCGTTGCTGGCGATCATCCTCGTGCGCTGCCTGACCCCCTGGCAACTGGCCGAAATCCCTGGCGGTCGCAAGTGCGGCCAGTGGATCGTCGGCATCGGCATCGGCCTGCACTTCACCCCGCTGGTGATGGAGCAAGTGCTGAGTCATTTCGGCCTGATCTTCTTCGGTGCGTTGGTCACCAGCCTGTCCGCCGTGGTCGGCGTGTGGCTGATGCGCCGTACCGGTGAAGATCGCGCCACCGCGTTCTTTTCCAGCATGCCCGGCGGTTCCGGGGAGATGGTCAACCTCGGCGCACGTAATGGTGCAGTGCTCAGCCGTGTCGCGGCGGGGCAAAGTTTACGGGTGTTGGTGGTGGTGCTGTGCGTACCGGCAGCCTTCAAGTATTTGCTGGGTGACAGTGCGCCGATTTCCCACGCGGGCAGCATCGATTGGCGCTGGCTGGCGGTGCTGTTTCCTGCTGGCGCACTGGCGGCCTGGATCTGGGAACGCCTGCATCAACCCAACCCTTGGCTGTTCGGGCCTTTGCTGGTCAGTGCGGCGGTCAGCATCGGCTGGGACCTGCACATCGGCTTGCCCAACGGCGGCAGCCAGATCGGCCAGTGGTTGATCGGCAGCGGTCTGGGCTGTCACTTCAACCGGCAGTTTTTCCGGCGTGCGCCATCGTTCATGGGCCGCACCTTGATCGGCACGGTGCTGACCATGCTGATTGCGACTGCCGCAGCACTGGGCTTGAGTGCGCTGACCCACCTGGATCTGCGCTCACTGACATTGGGCATGATGCCGGGCGGTATTGCCGAGATGAGCCTGACGGCGGAGACCCTGCAATTGTCGGTGCCGCTGGTGACGGCGATGCAGGTGATGAGGTTGCTGTTTGTGCTGTTTCTGGCGGAGCCGTTGTTCAAGTATTGGAACCGCAACCCGGATTCAGACTGATGGACCGAGTCGCCTTCTTCGCGAGCAAGCCCGCTCCCACAGGGTTCGCGTGATCCTTGTGGGAGCGGGCTTGCTCGCGAAGAGGCCCTCGAAATCAACGCTTAAACCGGCGGCAACCGCCACTCGATCGGCGTCTCGCCATTCTGCTCCAGAAACTTGTTGGTGCGGCTGAAGTGCCCGCAACCGAGGAAGCCGCGATAGGCGGACAGCGGTGACGGGTGCACCGAGGTCAACACCAGGTGCTTGGTCGCATCGATCAGCTTCTGCTTGCTCTGGGCATGGGCGCCCCACAGCATGAACACCAGGTGCGGCTGCTGCTGGCTGACCACTTCAATGACCCGATCGGTGAAAAACTGCCAGCCCTTGTCCTTGTGGGCATTGGCGTTGGCGCGTTCGACGGTCATGGTGGTGTTGAGCATCAGCACGCCCTGATCGGCCCAGCTCTGCAAGTAACCATGGTTGGGGATGTCGATGTTCAGGTCGCGCTTGAGCTCTTTATAGATGTTCACCAGCGACGGTGGCGCCGGCACGCCGGGTTGCACCGAGAAGCACAAACCGTGGGCCTGGCCCGGGCCGTGATAGGGATCCTGACCGAGGATCACCACCTTGACCTTGTCCAGCGGCGTGGAATTGAGCGCGTTGAAAATCATCGGCCCCGGCGGATAGATCTCCTTGCCGGCCGCCCGCTCCTGTTGCAGGAAGTTTCGCAACTCTGCCATGTAAGGCTGGTCGAATTCGGCACGCAGTGCCTCCTTCCAGCCCGGTTCGAGTTTGATACGGTCGTCAGCAGTCATGGTTACATCCGGCAAAAACAATGGGGCGAACCCTAGGAAAGCTCACCACGCTTGTCAATTGATCTGATACAGATCCGGCACTTTCCCACACAGCGATCATACTTAACCCTCAAATTCCCGATCGAGGTCACGATGAATCTGCACTTCGAAGAACTCACCGGCACCGACGGCGCACGCATCGGCATCGCCAGTCTGGATGCCGAAAATTCCCTGAACGCCCTGTCCCTGCCCATGATCAACGCCCTGCGCGACCGCATGGAAGCCTGGGCCAAGGAGCCGCAGATCGTCTGCGTCCTGTTGCGCGGCAATGGCGCCAAGGCCTTTTGCGCCGGCGGTGAAGTGCGCAGCCTGGTGGAAGCCTGTCGCGTCCATCCGGGTGAAGTACCGCCACTGGCTGCGCAGTTTTTTGCGGCGGAGTATCGCCTGGACTTCAAGCTGCACACCTACCCCAAGCCGTTGATCTGCTGGGGGCACGGCTATGTGCTCGGCGGTGGCATGGGACTGTTGCAAGGAGCGAGCACCCGGATCGTCACACCGAGCAGCCGCCTGGCCATGCCGGAGATCAGCATCGGCCTGTACCCGGATGTTGGCGCCAGTTGGTTCCTGTCGCGCCTGCCCGGCAAGCTCGGGTTGTTCCTGGGCCTGACCGGCGCCCATATGAACGGGCGGGATGCCATCGATCTGGACCTGGCGGATCGCTTTCTGCTCGATGAGCAGCAGCCGAAGTTGATCGAAGGCTTGCTGCAATTGAATTGGCAGGAACAGACACCCATGCAGCTCAACAGCCTGCTCAAGGCCTTGCAGCAGGAAGCCGTGGCGCAGATGCCCGAAGCCCAGTGGCTGCCGCGCCGTCGGCAGATCGACGAGCTACTGGATGTCAGCGATGTGCGTTGCGCCTGGAAGGCCATCAGCGCCCTGCGCGACCACAGCGATCTGTTGCTCAGCCGCGCGGCCAGGACTCTGAGCGAAGGCGCGCCGCTGACCGCGCATCTGGTATGGGAGCAGATCATCCGGGCCCGGCACCTGTCGCTGGCCGAAGTTTTCCAGATGGAATACACCCTGAGCCTCAACTGCTGTCGTCATCCGGAATTCAGCGAAGGCGTACGTGCGCGGTTGATCGACAAGGATCAGAAGCCGCACTGGCACTGGCCAGACATCAACACCGTGCCGGACTCGGTGGTCGAGGCGCATTTTCACAAGGCCTGGGAAGGTCGGCATCCGCTGGCGGATTTGTCCGAATACTAGAGCCTGGACATAAAAAATGTGGGAGCGGGCTTGCTCGCGAAAGCGGTGTGTCAGTCAACATCAATGTTGCTGAGATGACGCCTTCGTCGGAACGCCGCCCGGAGCAAGCCCGCTCCCACATTAGAACTGCGATTGGCTATCGGTGGCCGCCCCGCCCGTTACGATAGCCGCGACCGTTACCGCGATAGTCGTTGTTCCAGTTCCCGCGGTTACGGCCGTCCCAGCCATGGTTCTGATGCGTGCGGTAGTCGCCCCGCGACGGCTGATAATAACGAGGGGCCGACTGGTAATGGCGAGACGATTGATACATCCGCGGCGGCGAGTAATGGCGCGACGGCTGATACACCCGCGGTTGTGAGTAATAGCGCGGTGTCGGCTGGTAATACCGCGCTGGAGGCACGTAATACCGGGGCGGTGGTGTGTAGTAACCGCCACCATTGGAGTAGTAGGAACTCCCTCCGGCGTAATAGGTTGGCGATGGCGAGGTATAGACCTCGGAACTGTAGTAACTGCCTCCTTCATCGTAGTAAGGCACGCACCCACCAAGGGACAATCCCAACACTGCAAGCAGTAGAATTCGGCGCAGCTTTTTTTGACAGAGCATGGCGGCCTCCTGGACCGCGGATGAGCCACACCAGCGACGCTGGCAGGCGACAGTCAAATGTTCGGTGACTGTCGAAAGATCAGACACCGAATTCGGAATCTGGTGCGTCCCCGAAACAAGTAGAAACATCTGCCCGATGAAAGGTTTTTCATCCATTCACGCCCTGATCAACGGTGTCCACCACGATGTCCACCGCCATGATGTCCACCACCGTGACCACGGTAGTAACCATGCCCGCCGTAGTAATAGGCGCGATAACCACCGTAATAGCGCGGACCGTAGTAACCGTAGTAATAGGGCGAGTAATAGCCGGGGTAGTAATAAGATCCCCCGTAGTAATCGGCAGGACCGTCGTAGTAGTAGCAGCCAGACAATCCGAGACCGAGCACTGCTCCCAACAACAATCGACGTAACATGGCGGCCTCCGTAAAGACCTGTGACAGCAGTCGGCACACACCGGCTGACACCTGTTTTGACTGGCAATCCCCTGCCAAGTGCGATGTCGCACCCACCTTCTGATCAGCGGCGGACAGGTTCCAATGCGGTGCACCCGCGCACCATCACAAGGCAGTACGCCTTTCCAATCAACACCGTCGACCTCCCCGTCGCCCGAGCTAGAGCGCTCGGGCCAACTTGGCACGCCTCTCGCTTTAACAACCGGGTGCAGGAGTCACTACAGGTTCGCGGCACCACAATTTGCAAATGGCTGACTAGGGTTCCGGCTCGCAAACGCGAGTGACTGGTCCGAGAGTTGGCGACCTCCAGTTGAGGTTACACGGCGGGACAAAAGCCCGGGAGACAAGCCACCGTTAGCGGTGCCGCTGCCGTCCTGTCCGTCCTTGATCAACTGGAGAACCACCATGTCCCAGCTTCGTTTACCCGCCCTGCTCGCCGCTGCGTTCGCAGCCCTCGTGAGCTTCTCGTCCCAGGCTGCCCAAAAAGACCACTTCAGCGTGTGCTGGACCATTTACGCCGGCTGGATGCCGTGGGAGTACGCCGGCAGCCAGGGCATCGTCGACAAATGGGCGAAGAAGTACGGCATCCAGATCGACGTGGTGCAGCTCAATGACTATGTCGAATCGATCAACCAGTACACCGCCGGCCAGTTCGACGGCTGCACCATGACCAACATGGACGCGCTGACCATTCCGGCCGCCGGCGGCGTCGACAGCACCGCGCTGATCGTCAGCGATTTCTCCAACGGCAACGACGGCATCGTGCTCAAGGGTGAAGGCAAGACAGTCGCCGACCTCAAGGGCATGGACGTCAACCTGGTGGAGCTCTCGGTCTCCCATTACCTGCTGGCCCGGGCGCTGGATTCGGTGGACCTCACCGAGAAAGACCTGAAAGTGGTCAACACCTCCGACGCCGATATCTCCGCCGCCTTCAACACCGAACAGGTCAACGCCGTCACCACCTGGAACCCGATGCTCTCGGACATCAAGGCCAAGCCCGCGGTGACCGAAGTGTTCAACTCGAGCCAGATCCCCGGCGAAATCATGGACATGATGGTGGTCAACAGCGCCACCCTCAAAGACAACCCGGCCCTGGGCAAGGCACTGACCGGTGCCTGGTTTGAAGTGGTCGAGTTGATGAACGCGAAAAACGCCGCCGGCAAAGCCGCACTGGAACACATGGCCAAGGCCTCGGGCACTGACCTGGCGGGTTTCCAGGCGCAACTGGACACCACCCGATTGTTCGCCACGCCCAAGGAAGCCCTGGCGTTCAGCACCAGCAAGCAACTGCCGGAAACCATGCGCAAAGTCGCCGAGTTCTCCTTCCAGCACGGCTTGCTGGGTGAAGGCGCCAAGGACACCAGCGCTGTCGGCATGGCCTTCGCCAACGGCGTGACCAGCGGCGACAAAGGCAACCTCAAGCTGCGCTTCGACCCGAGCTACGTGCAAATGGCCGCCGACGCCAAGCTGTAATCAGGAGAACCGGCCATGCGCCTGATCAACCGTCACCCGGACCGCCCGAGTCGCCTGTTGTTGGTGATCCTGCCGTTCGCCCTGGTGCTGTTCGCCTATTTCATGGGCTCGGCCGAGCGACTGCTGGACAACCCCAACGACAAGCTGCTGCCCAGCGCCGTGCAGATGGCCGATGCGGTGAAACGCCTGGCCTTCGTGGCCGACACCCGCACCGGCGACTACCTGCTCTGGCAGGACACGGCCTCCAGCCTGCAACGCCTGGCCATCGGCCTGGGCATCAGCGCCCTGGCCGGGCTCTGCCTGGGCATCGCCGCCGGTACCCTGCCGCTGTTCGGTGCGCCGTTGTCACCCTTGCTGACGGTGCTGTCGATGGTGCCGCCGCTGGCGATCCTGCCGATCCTGTTCATCGTCTTCGGCCTGGGGGAATTGTCGAAAGTGATGCTGATCGTCATCGGCATCACCCCGGCCCTGGCCCGGGACCTGGAACAGCGTGCCCGGGAGATTCCCGTGGAACTGCTGATCAAGGCCCAGACCCTTGGCGCCTCCACCTGGACCCTGATGCTGCGGGTGGTGTTGCCGCAACTGCTGCCACGGCTGTTGATCTCGCTGCGCTTGATGCTCGGCTCGGCATGGCTGTTCCTGATCGCCGCCGAAGCCATTGCCTCCACTGATGGACTCGGCTACCGGATCTTCCTGGTGCGTCGCTACCTGGCGATGGACGTGATCTTGCCCTACGTGGTGTGGATCACCCTGCTCGCCTGGCTGATGGATTGGGGCCTTAAACGCCTGACCCGACGTGCGTTCCCCTGGTATGAGGGGGCCGCCAAATGAGCTTCATCACCGTTAAAAACGTCTGGCAGCAATACGCCGATCAAGTGGTGCTTGAAGGCCTCAACCTGAACGTCAACGAGGGTGAGTTCTGCACCCTGGTGGGTGCGTCCGGTTGCGGCAAATCGACCTTCCTGCGCCTGCTGCTCGGCCAGGAACGCGCCAGTCGCGGCGAGATCCTGCTCGACGGCCAGCCCTTGGCCGGTGAACCGGACGCCAGCCGTGGCGTGGTGTTCCAGCGCTACTCGGTGTTCCCGCACCTGAGCGTGCTGGACAACGTTGCCCTCGGCCTCGAACTGCCGCGTTCGCCCTTGCTCGGACGCCTGTTCGGCAGCGCGAAAAAAGAGGCCCGCGAACAGGCCTCGGTGCTGCTGCACAAAGTCGGCCTCGGCCATTCGCTGGACAAGTACCCGGCGCAGCTCTCCGGCGGCATGCAACAACGACTGGCCATCGCCCAGGCGCTGATCATGAGGCCGCGGGTGTTGCTGCTCGACGAACCCTTCGGCGCCCTCGATCCGGGCATCCGCAAAGACATGCACGCTTTGCTCCTGGAGCTGTGGCGCGAGACCCGGCTGACGGTGTTCATGGTCACCCATGACCTGTCCGAAGGCTTCAGCCTCGGCACGCGCCTGCTGGTGTTCGACAAGGTCCGTCTCGACCCGCACGCCCCCGGCGCCTATGGCGCACGCATCACCTACGACATCCCTTTGAACAGCGACCGCCGCGCCCAGTGCAAAGCCGTCGACGCCCTGCCGCTGCCGGTGGCGGGCACGCTTCGTATCGCTTAGAGGATTTTTCACAATGACTGATTCGACTCAGCTGTTCCCGCCCTTCGCCGAAGACATGCTCCCTGGCGGCGGCCATCGTTCCTTCGTGCTCAAGCGCGGCCAATTGCTGCGCCTGACCGACCTGCGCGGCGGCGCCAACGTCAGCCTGACACTGCTCAACGCCAATGAAAAAACCGAACGGTTGAACCTGCCCGACAGCCTCAAATGCCAACACACCGCCAAGCTCACCGCCGGCCATTGCCTGTATTCGGACATGGGCCGCGTGCTGGCCGCCATCACCGCCGACACCTGCGGCTGGAGCGACAGCCTGGGCGGTGTGCTTTGCGCTGAAGAAGTGGCAGAAAAGTACGGCGCGGGCCGCTACCAGGAACTGCGCAACGGCTTCTTCCGCAACGGCACCGACAACCTGCTGGTGGAACTGGGCAAGTGGGGGCTGGGTCTGTCCGACCTGCTGATGACCCTCAATCTGTTCAGCCGCGTGAACGTCGATGACGCCGGGCGCTTCCATTTCGTCGAGGGCAATTCCAAGGCTGGCGACTACATCGAGTTGTACGCGCCGATGGACACCCTGGTGGTGCTCACCGCCCTGCAGCATCCGATGGATCCATCGCCGGAATATGCACCGAAACCGCTGAAGCTCAGCTGGATGAACGCCGACGCCAGCGTCGCCGAACACTGCCGCACCTCGCGCCCGGAAAACGAGCGCGGCTTCATCAACACCGACCGTCTGTTCGCCTGAGGATCGCTGCCATGTCACTCGCCATCGTCACCCCTGAAAAGCAGCCGGAAACCGCGATCTACCGCGCCACCATCCCCGCCGGCGAACCCTGGCTGATGGAGGTCAAGGCCGGCCAGACACTGCGCATTCTTGATCTGGAAGGTAATCAGGCCGTCGACACCTTGTTCTACAGCGTCGCCAATCCCAAGGAACGCTACGACGTGCAGCGCACGTTGCGTCGGCAGAACAGCGTGTACCTGAGCACCGGCAGCGTGCTGTATTCCAACCTCGGCAAACCGATGCTGACCATAGTCGCCGACACTTGCGGGCGTCACGACACCCTTGGCGGGGCCTGTGCGCAAGAGAGCAATACCGTGCGCTACGCCCTGGAGAAACGCTACATGCACAGCTGCCGCGACAACTACCTGCGCGCCTGCGTCCACGACGGACGCCTGGGCAAGGGCGACATCGGGCCGAACATCAACTTCTTCATGAACGTGCCGGTCACCGCCGACGGCGGCTTGACGTTCGAAGACGGGATTTCCGCGCCGGGCAAGTACGTCGACCTGCGCGCCGAGATGGACGTGATCGTGCTGATCTCCAACTGCCCGCAACTGAACAACCCGTGCAACGCCTACAACCCGACACCTGCGGAGCTACTGGTATGGAACTGAAACTCGCACGTTTGCACCGCTGGCTGTTCACCCTGTGCCAGGCCCGCTCCGGCCAATGCCTCAGAAAGTAAAAGCCACCACCGCCCCCTGTAGGAGCGAGCTTGCTCGCGAAAAACCCAAGAGCGCCGCTGGGTATCTGGTTTTACGCGTAATCGTTCACGACCATCGCGAGCAAGCTCGCTCCTACATGGGGCCAATGGTGTTTTGGAACGAATTGATTCTGCCACCGGGGACGACCCCGATGCCTTTCGAAAAACTGCGGGACGGCCCGCATCCCAGTCGAGGCTGATGCGCAATCGCCTCCGGGGGTTATGCCATGTTCGAAAAAGTCCTGATTGCCAACCGTGGCGCCATTGCCTGCCGCATCCTGCGGACCTTGCGTGAACTGCACGTGCAGGGGGTCGCCGTTTACTCTGAAGCCGACGCGGCCAGCCTGCACATCCTGCAGGCCGACGAGGCGCACAGCCTCGGGGAAGGCGCCGCCGCCGGCACGTACCTGGCGGTCGATAAAATCCTCGCCATCGCCAAAGCCAGCGGCGCCACGGCGATCCATCCCGGTTACGGCTTCCTCTCGGAAAACGCCACATTCGCCGAAGCCTGCGAAGCTGCCGACATCGCCTTCATCGGCCCGACCCCGGAACAACTGCGGGTGTTCGGCCTCAAGCACACCGCCCGCGCCCTGGCCCGACAACAGGGTGTGCCCATGCTTGAAGGCACCGAGTTACTCGAGAGCCTCGACGCAGCATTGATCGCCGGTGAACAAGTCGGCTACCCGGTGATGCTCAAGAGCACCGCCGGCGGTGGCGGCATCGGCATGCGCGTGTGCCGCAGCGCGACCGAGTTGAGCGAATCCTTCGAAGCGGTCAAGCGCCTGGGCCAGAACAATTTCAGCGACGCCGGGGTGTTCATCGAGAAGTACATCCAGCGTGCCCGTCACCTGGAAGTGCAGGTATTCGGCGACGGCCACGACGAAGTGATCGCCCTTGGCGTACGCGACTGTTCGGTGCAGCGTCGCAACCAGAAAGTCCTCGAGGAAACCCCGGCACCGAACCTGCCCGAGGGCATGGCCGATGAACTGTGCGCGGCGGCGATCAAACTGGCCAAAGCGGTGAACTACCGCAGCGCCGGCACCGTGGAGTTCGTCTTCGACAGCGATGCCCGGCGTTTCTATTTCCTGGAAGTGAACACCCGTTTGCAGGTGGAACACGGTGTCACCGAACAGGTGTGGGGCGTCGACCTGGTGCGCTGGATGGTGCAACTGGCGGCCGGTGAGCTGCCGCCACTGAGCGATCTGGTACAGGGTTTGAAGCCGCAGGGTCATGCGATTCAGGCACGGTTGTATGCCGAGGATCCGGGACGTGATTTCCAGCCAAGCCCCGGTTTGCTCACGGCGGTGAATTTCCCTGACGCCGACGGCAAACGACTGCGCATCGACACCTGGGTCGAAGCGGGTTGCGAGATCCCGCCCTACTTCGACCCAATGATCGCCAAGGTCATCAGTTGGGCGCCGACGCGCGAAGAGGCCGTTGCGGACCTGCATCAGGCACTGGGTGCCAGCTTGCTCTACGGCGTGGAAACCAACCGCGATTACCTGCGGCAGATCCTCCTGGATGCGCCTTTCGCCAGCGGCCAGCCGTGGACCCGTTGCCTGGAAGGCCTGGTCTATCAGGCCAACACGTTCGAAGTACTCAGCGCCGGTACGCAAACCAGTGTTCAGGATTATCCGGGGCGCCTCGGTTACTGGGCGGTCGGCGTGCCGCCTTCAGGGCCAATGGACAGTCGCGCGCTGCGCCTGGGTAACCGTTTGCTGGGCAACGACGAAGGCGCGGCGGCGCTGGAAATCACCATGAGCGGGCCGTTGCTGCGCTTCAATTGCGAGGCGGTGGTGGCGGTGATCGGGGCGGTGATTCCATTGCTGCTCGACGGTCAAAGCGTGCCGATGAACACTGCGCTGGTGGTTCCGGCAGGCGCCAGCTTGAGCCTTGGCACCATCGCCGGTGCGGGCGCCCGCAGTTATCTGTGCCTGCGTGGCGGCCTGCAGGTACCGGATTATCTGGGCAGCAAAAGCACCTTCACGCTGGGGCAATTTGGCGGGCACGGTGGCCGCGCCTTGCGGGCCGGCGACGTGTTGCACCTGCCAGCGCTGAATGACCGCAGCGCCGGTCAGCAACTGGCTGAAGAGCAGGTCACCGAGTTGCCGGCGGTTCGGCAAATCCGCGTGATCTACGGCCCCCACGGTGCGCCGGAATACTTCACCGAAAACTACATCGGCACCTTCTTCGCCACGCAGTGGGAAGTGCATTTCAACTCCAGCCGCACCGGTGTGCGCCTGATCGGGCCGAAGCCTGAATGGGTGCGTGCCGACGGTGGGGAGGCCGGGCTGCATCCGTCGAATATCCACGATAATCCCTATGCGATCGGCGCAGTGGATTTCACCGGTGACATGCCGGTCATCCTCGGCCCGGATGGCCCAAGCCTTGGCGGGTTCGTGTGCCCGGTGACGGTGATCGAGGCGGATCTTTGGCAGCTTGCTCAACTGAAGGCGGGGGACAAGGTGCAGTTCTCCCCCATCGACCTCAAGACCGCCCGCACCCTTGCCCTGAAATGGGATCAATCCTGTAGGAGCGAGCTTGCTCGCGATGGTGTGTCAGCCACCCTGATGTCGACTGACACACCTTCGCGAGCAAGCCCGCTCCCACAGGGGGTTGTGTCGCCTGTGGTGCTGGATATCGGTCAGGGAGATACGCGGCTGGTTGCACGACTGTCGGGCGACACGCATTTGCTGCTGGAAATCGGCGCCCCTGAATTGGACCTGGTCCTGCGCTTCCGCGCCCACGCCCTCATGCAAGCCCTGGAAAGCCAACACCTGCACGGCGTGATCGACCTGACGCCAGGCATCCGCTCACTGCAAGTCCACTATCAACCCGAACAACTGCCACTGGCCGACCTGCTCGGCATCGTCACCGGCGAATGGGACGCCGTGTGCGCCGCCAAAGACCTGCAAGTGCCCTCGCGCATCGTCCATCTGCCGCTGTCCTGGGACGACCCGGCGTGCCAGTTGGCCATCGAGAAATACATGACCACGGTGCGCAAAGACGCGCCCTGGTGCCCGAGCAACCTGGAGTTCATCCGGCGCATCAACGACCTGCCGAACCTCGATGAAGTGCAACGCACGGTGTTCGACGCCAGTTACCTGGTGATGGGCCTGGGTGACGTTTACCTCGGCGCGCCAGTCGCCACCCCGCTCGATCCGCGCCATCGCCTGGTCACCACCAAGTACAACCCGGCGCGCACCTGGACCGCGGAAAACTCGGTGGGCATCGGTGGCGCCTACATGTGCGTCTACGGCATGGAAGGTCCCGGCGGCTATCAGTTTGTCGGGCGCACGCTTCAGATGTGGAACCGCTACCGCGAAGTTGCTGCGTTCGATGGCAAGCCATGGTTGCTGCGGTTTTTCGACCAGATCCGTTTCTACCCGGTCAGCGCCGATGAACTGCTGCGCATTCGCCAGGATTTCCCCCTCGGGCGCTTCGACCTGAACATCGAACACAGTCAGTTGAACCTGGCGGATTACCAGGCGTTTCTGACGCAGGAAGCCGAGACCATCGGCGCGTTTCGCGAGCAGCAAAAAGGCGCTTTCAATGCCGAGCGGGAGCGCTGGATCGCCAGCGGCCAGGCGCATTTCGACAGCGAAGAGCCGGCCCCGGAGACGACCGAGGAGGCGCCGCTGGCCAGCGGTCAACAGAGCGTCGACAGCCACATCGCCGGCAACCTCTGGCAGGTTCAGGTCGAGGCCGGCAAGCGCGTCGCGGCCGGTGATGTGCTGGTGATCCTGGAGTCGATGAAGATGGAAATCCCCCTGCTCGCCCCCATGGCCGGTGTGGTGCGCGAGGTGCGCGTGCAACCGGGTTCGGCGGTGCGCGCCGGACAGCGCGTCGTGGTGCTGGAACTTGACTGAACCCATTTTGAAAAGGACGCATGCCATGAATATCAATCTGCAACTCGACGCCCTGCGCAGCGCCTACCGCGACGGCGGCCTCACCCCCCGGCAATTGCTGGCGAACCTGCGGGACAAAGCCGCGGCGCTGAATCCGGACTATCACCTGTTCATCCACTTGCTGAGTGTCGATGAACTGGAGCCGTACCTCGCCGCCCTCGACGGACGCGACCTCGACAGCCTGCCGCTGTACGGCGTGCCATTCGCGATCAAGGACAACATCGACCTGGCGGGCATTCCGACCACGGCGGCGTGCCCGGCATTTGCCTACGTGCCAGAGCGTTCGGCGACGATCGTCGAACAACTGCTGGCCCTGGGTGCGATTCCGTTGGGCAAGACCAATCTCGACCAGTTCGCCACCGGGCTCAACGGCAGCCGCTCACCCTATGGCGTGTGCCCCAACAGCGTGTTGCCGGAGTATCCATCGGGCGGCTCCAGCGCCGGTTCGGCGCTGGCGGTGGCGCTCGGGGTCGCGAGCTTTTCCCTGGGGACCGACACCGCCGGCTCCGGGCGCGTGCCAGCGGCGTTGAACAACCTGGTCGGCATGAAAGCCACCAAGGGCCTGATCTCGACGGCCGGCGTGGTACCGGCCTGTCGTACCCTCGATTGCGTCACTACGTTCACTGCCACCGCGCGGGAGGCCAGTCAGTTGCTGGCGCTCACCGCACGCCTCGACCCGCGGGACGAATACAGCCGCAGCAACCCGCTGTGGAATGACGGCTCGGCGTTCGGCACGCCACGGCCGTTCCGGTTCGGCGTGCCACGTGCGCAGGACCTGCAATTCTTTGGATGCCCTGAAGGCCCGTTGTTGTTCGGCGATGCCATCGATCGTCTCAAGGCCTTGGGCGGCGAAGCGGTGGAATTGGACCTGTCGCCGTTTCTGGAGGCCGCACGCTTGCTCTATGAAGGCCCGTGGGTGGCCGAGCGCTACAGCGTGGCCGGGGAGTTGATGGCACAAAACCCCGAGGCCGTGTTGCCGGTGATTCGCGCTGTCTTGGCCAAGGCACCCGCCGTCGACGGCGTGCAGACCTTCCGCGCCCAATACCGGCTGCAAGCGCTCAAGGCCCTGTGCGACGCAGCGCTGGAAGGCCTCGATTGTGTCGTCACGCCCACCATCGGCCGCCCGGTGTCGCTGGCGGAACTCAAGGCCGAACCGGTACTGCGCAATTCGGACCTCGGCTACTACACCAACTTCATGAACCTGCTCGACTACGCCGCCGTCGCCGTGCCCAGCGCCTTCATGGACAACGGCCTGCCATGGGGCGTGACAGTGTTTGGCCGGGCCTTCACCGATCAGTACCTGCTGAGCGTGGCCGATGCCTTGCAGCGCCAGCAAGGCCTGGCCGCTCCCGCACCGGCACCGGTTGCCCGCCATGATCGGGCGCGGCTGGTGGTCTGCGGCGCGCATCTGGACGGGCTGGCGCTGAACTGGCAGCTCAGGCAGCGCGGTGCCCGGTTGCTGGAAACGACCTTCAGCTCGCCGGATTATCAACTCCATGCCCTGGCCGGCGGCCCGCCGTTGCGTCCGGGCATGGTCCGCGTGAAGGATGGCGGCGTGGCGATTGCCGTGGAAGTCTGGGAGTTGCCCAGCCGAGAACTGGGTTCGTTCCTGACCGGGATTGCGGCACCGCTGGGATTGGGCAAGGTGCAACTGGCGGACGGCCGCTGGGAGAGCGGGTTTATCTGTGAGGCGTATGGGCTGGAGGGCGCGGTGAACATCAGCCATTTCGGTGGCTGGCGGATGTACCTGAAAACCCTGGGCTAAACACCAGACTCATAACCCTGTGGGAGCGAGCTTGCTCGCGATAGCGGTGTGACATTCAGCCTTGATGTGGCAGACACGCCGCCATCGCGAGCAAGCTCGCTCCCACAAGGTCCGTGCAAGATTTACGACCATTCGCAGCGCACATGGAGCAGTTATTTCCCGGCAGTACCCTTAGAATGCCTGCCATCGGATGACTGCCAATGGAACTGCCATGCCGCTTCGCTCGCCGCTGTACTCTCAACGCTCGTTGGTGCTCACGCTGGTCGCATTGCTGGGCGCAGGCTTCCTCGCCACCTCCTTTCTCAGTTACTACGCCTCCAGGGCCTCGATCCGCGACAATATCGTCAACACCGAACTGCCGCTGACGTCGGACACGGTCTACTCGGAAATCCAGAAAGACCTGGTCAGGCCGATCCTGATTTCCTCGATGATGGCCCGCGACACCTTCATGCGCGACTGGGTGGTCAATGGTGAAAAGGATTCCGACCAGATGACCCGGTACCTCAACGAGGTCATGACCCACTACGGCGCCTACACCGCGTTCTTCGTCTCCAACACCAGCCTGACTTACTACCACGCCAAGGGTGTACTCAAGCAGGTCAAGGCCACCGAGCCCCGCGACGCCTGGTATTTCCGCGTGCGGGACATGAAGGACCCGTACGAGATCAACGTCGACCCGGACCTCGCCAACAAGGACAACCTGACCTTTTTCATCAACTACAAGGTCCACGACTACAACGACCGGTTCATCGGCGCGGCCGGCGTTGGCCTGACCGTCGACGCCGTGATCAAGCTGATCGACAAGTACCAGCAGCGTTATCAGCGCAGCGTATATTTCGTCGACAACTTCGGACGCCTCGTGCTGACAGGCGCCGAAGGCGGTCCGCAGGGTGCGCGCATCGGGCAGAAACTCGGTGAACTGGACGGCATGAAGGACCTGGTCAACCGGCTGCCCAAACCCCACAGCGGCAGCTACGAATATTCCGTGCAGGGCCAGGGGCATTTCCTCAATGTGCGGTTCATCCCGGAACTGAACTGGTACCTGTTCGTCGACAAACGCGAGGACAGCGCCCTGGGTGAAATCCGCCAGTCGCTGTACCTCAACCTGCTGATCTGCCTGCTGGTCACGCTGACCGTGCTGGTCCTGCTCAACCAGGTCATCAAGCGCCTTCAGGACAAGATCCAGGCCCAGGCCACCCTCGACAGCCTGACCGAACTGCCCAACCGTCGCGGCTTCGACCTGCTGGCCATACAGGCCATGCACGAAGCCCGGCGCGAGCCCAAACCGCTGTCCGCCTTGCTGCTGGACCTCGACCGCTTCAAGGTGTTGAACGACACCTATGGCCACCTGGCCGGCGATCAGGTATTGAATGGCTTTGCCCAGGATCTGAAGAGCTGCCTGCGGCACGCCGACATCGTCTGCCGCTGGGGCGGTGAAGAGTTCATCGTGCTGCTCAAGGACACCGATGGTCAGACCGGTCTGATAATCGCCGAGAAAATTCGTCAGTACGTGGAGAAACAGAGTTACACCTACAACGGCCAGATCTTGCGAGTGACCGTCAGCATCGGCCTGACCACCCTGCAGCCCGATGACACCTTGCACACCCTGCTGTCACGGGCGGATCATGCGATGTACCGGGCCAAGCAAAGTGGCCGTAACCGAACCTGCGTGGAAATGGCTCACTCCATCCATGAACCAGCCTGACCTCTGCCCCGCCTGCGGCGCACCCAACGACTGCACCCTGGCCGACCCGCGAACCGCCGACCGCGCCTGCTGGTGCTACGGCGTCAGCATCGACCCAGCCGTGCTCCAGGCGCTGCCGGCGCAACTGCGCAATGCCTCGTGCCTGTGCCCGCGCTGCGCCGAGGTCGAGGCGCAGTTGCAAGCAGCGTCCGAATCGATCAAGTAAGATGCGCGGCCCTTTCTTCACTGATCCCTAAGTCATGCGTGTCGACCGATTCCTCAGCAACCTGCCGTGCTTCAACCGTAAGCAGGTGCGCCTGTTGCTGGTGGAAAAACGCGTCAGGATCGACGGAAAAGTCGTCAGCGACCCGCACAGCGAAGTCCGCGAGTTCAGCCGCGTCGAAGTCGACAGCGACGTGCTGCAAGTCGGCAAACCCCTGCGCCATTTCATGCTGCACAAACCCGCCGGATGCGTCAGCGCCACCCGGGATCCGCAGCACCCGACCGTGCTCGATTTGATCCATGAGCCGGACAAGGACGAGCTGCACATCGCCGGGCGTCTGGACTTCAACACCACCGGCCTGATGCTGATCACCAACGACGGCAGCTGGTCGCGGCGCCTGACCCAACCGCAGACCAAACTGCCCAAGGTCTATTACGTCGAAACCGAACAGGACATCGGCCCTGAATACGCGATCAAGTTCAACGAAGGGCTGTACTTCGCCTTCGAAGACCTCACCACGCAACCCGCCGGGCTGGAGCTGCTCGGGCCGAAATGCGCGCGCCTGAGCATCGTCGAAGGCCGCTATCACCAGGTCAAGCGCATGTTCGGCCACTTCAACAACAAGGTGATGCGCCTGCACCGCGAACGCATGGGGCCGCTAGAGCTCGACGACGCGTTGAAACCGGGCGAATACCGCCCACTGAGCGCTGAAGAGATCGGATTGATCTAAGCCTGCGACCGCTCAGCAGAAGTTGTCGAACAATTTACCAAAGGCACTTGCGCGATGACGTGACCCCTGCTTGAATCAGGACGTCGGCCGAAATGTGACCGATGAGTCACCCCATACTTCTAAGAAACTTTTTGCCGGTAGGAACCCAAGGGTTCCGGCCTCACCCGGCAGACTGCCCGCCAATAACAATACCCGTCGACCGGACTGCAATGGATCGACATGGGCCTCTCAAATTCCAGGCGTATGCCTACCTGTCACAAAGCTCGTGCAATCTCTATTGCGCGCATACCCGCTTGCCAGGAGTCTTATGACATGAGGCCAGAAATCGCTGTGTTGGATATACAGGGTCAGTATCGGGTTTACACGGAGTTCTATCGCGCAGACGCCGCAGAGAAGACCATTATCCTGGTCAACGGCTCGATGGCCACGACTGCGTCGTTTGCACAAACCGTGAAGAACCTCCATCCGCAGTTCAACGTCGTCTGCTACGACCAACCCTACGCGGGCCGGTCAAAAGCCCACAACCTGCACGAGAAATTGCTGACCAAGGAAGTCGAAGGGCAGATCCTCCTGGAGCTGATTGACCACTTCGCCGCCGAACACGTGCTGTCGTTTTCCTGGGGGGGCGCCGCGACCCTGGTCGCCTTGGCCCAACGGCCACGACGCATCGAAAAAGCCGTGATCAGCTCGTTCTCCCCGGAGATCAACGCGCACATGCTCGACTACCTCGAGCGCGGCGTCGATTACCTCGGCAGCCGGGATGGCGACCGGGTCGGCAACCTGGTGAACAGCACCATCGGCAAACACCTGCCGACCCTGTTCAAGCGCTTCAACTATCGGCACGTCAGCAGCCTGGCCGATCATGAATACGGGCAGATGCACTTCCACATCAGCGACCTGCTGCACAGCGATCGCCAATGCTTTTTCAAAGCGGCGGAAAAAATCAACGTGCCGGTGCTGTTCATGAACGGCGAATGGGACGAATACACCGCCGCCGATGGCGCACGGTTGTTCGCCAACCACGTGCAACACGCCACCTTCACGACCCTTCAGGCCACCGGCCACTTTCTCGACATGGAGCACAAAGCCGCCTGCCGAGACAGCCGCAACGCACTCATGGGGTTCCTGAAACCGGCCCAGCACGATAGCCGACCGCGTTACCACTACGTCCAGGACCACCATGCATTGGCAATCTGAAACAGAGTCATCGCGAGCAAGCCCCGCCCTGCTGAATCAAACCTATTCAGCAGGCGCGAGGCTTGCCCGCGATCGACCGCCATGCGCCCCACGCCTTGTCGGTAAATCGCCTTAAACCCGCCCCACATAAAGAAAAACTTCAAATCGCCGGCTGTATCTGGTACAAAGTCAGCGCTCTGAGCGGGTGTCGTATAATGGCATTACTCCAGCTTCCCAAGCTGATAACGAGGGTTCGATTCCCTTCACCCGCTCCAATCGAATTTTGATCTCACGTCAGAGTGGTTTTGACGGGGGATGCAGAGACAGAAAAAACCGGTCCAAGTGGCCGGTTTTTTTGTGGGCGGGATTTGGGTTAGCGTCTCCAAACCCTGAAAATTAGCGTTTTCGCGCAAAATCCAGGTTTTGTTAACGTTTTACTTGTCCCGATAATAGATTTCCTCCACGACATCAGAGATTGCAACTCTCCAGAACTCAGACCAACATCTCCCAAAACGGGAGGACGTGCAGTGCGTGTGATTGCAAAAGGGACATTGCGGGAGTTCTGGGAAAGTAGCCCGGCTTATGCTGACTCCGAAACACCACTGGTTGAATGGTATCGGCACATGGAAAAAGCCGTTTATGGCACGCCGCAAGAGGTCAAAGCGGAGCTGAGAACGGCCAGCATCCTCAAGGGTGGCAGGGTTGTATTCAACATCGGTGGCAACAAATACCGAGTGATCATGGCAATCGATTATCAGCGCCAGCTCGGTTTCATACGATTCGTTGTCACCCACGCCCAGTACGATCAGATCAACGCGGAGACCTGTGATGGACATTAAACCTATTCGCAACCAAGAAGACCTGAGCGCTGCATTTGTACGCGTGGAACAATTGTGGGGAGCTGACATTGGTTCACCTGAGGGTGATGAGCTGGAAATTCTGGCGCTGCTCATCGAAAAGTACGAAGACGAGCATTACCCAATGCCTCCGTCCGATCCGATTGAGGCCATCAAATTTCGCATGGATCAGCAAGGCCTGACTCCTCGTGACCTGGAACCCTTTATCGGCACAAGCGGACGCGTATCCGAGGTGCTGAACCGCAAACGCAAATTGAGCCTGTCAATGATCAAGCGTCTGCACGATGGGTTGCGAATTCCTTACGAAAGCTTGCTCGCGGGTGTTGCCTGATAGCTCTCCCGCAATTCCAGCCTCAGCACAGGTTGTCTGACGGGAGATGCAGAGTTAGAAAAAACCGGTCCATGTGGCCGGTTTTTTTGTGCGCGGAATTTGGTGATGGCGCCCTCCAACGTTAGTGCTAAGACCCACATTTAAAGGCCCCCAACGGAGATCAACGCTAGAAAAAGCAATGTCCTACACGACACTGGGAATTGTCCGTACACTTGCGCATTGCTGTGCCTTTGTCATGAGCCCTATAGTCCGACCGCGCCCAAATGGCGTATCGGGTTTGGCGACTCGATGCCGTGGTACAGGAGCCTCCGAGAGTTTCTCGGAGCGCTTTTGAACGCAGTTGGCTACCTGTTTTTTGGTAGCTGTGCGTGGGAGACCTTCGGGTCTGCCGGTTTTACCATGGTCCGGTTCGCCAACCCGCGTACAGCTACCACCCTATTGTTTGGCGACGATTGAGTGGTGCGTCCTCCTCCAACATGGTAATCACTCATGAATGAATACATGGCTTTAACCAGCAACGCCGACGACTTGCCCTCGCTGTTCGTCAACACCACACAACCGCTGCACTCACTGCTTAGCACCGCCAGTTACCGCATCCGAGCGGTAACGCAACTCCTCGAAAACCTTGCAATGCGCGGCGACCTGACCTCTGACACTGTGGTGCTGAGCGACTTCGCATTGCTCTGCTGCGTACCGTTGCGCGATGGTTGCGATGTGCTGGATGTGATCGCAAGACGCATGGATGCAGAGCCGTCCTAAGATTGCACCGGGCGGCATCCTGTTGTGGCGAGGGAGCTTGCTCCCGTTGGACTGCGCAGCAGGCCCTGTTCGGGGTCGCTTCGCGACCCAACGGGAGCAAGCTCCCCCGCCACAGGTGCCTTCACTTATCATGTGAACACCTCAACAGAGCAACCCGAACATGACCCAAAACATCTACGACGACCCTCAGTTTTTCCAGGGCTACAGCCAGATGGCCCGCTCCATCGGCGGTCTCGATGCCGCGCCGGAATGGCCGGCGCTGAAGGCCATGCTGCCGCCCATGCAGGGCTTGAAGGTGGTGGATCTCGGCTGCGGTTACGGCTGGTTTTGTCGTTGGGCCAGTGAGCAAGGCGCTGACAGCGTGCTCGGTCTGGATGTTTCGCAAAAGATGCTGGAGCAGGCACGCAAAACCACCTCCGCATCAAACATCCGTTATGAGCGCGCCGACCTGGAAGCCCTCGATCTGCCGGCCGGCGGTTTCGATCTGGCCTACAGCTCCCTCGCACTGCACTACATCAAGGACTTACCGGGGTTGTTCGCCAATGTCCACGCGGCGCTCAAGCCCGGTTCGCCGTTCGTGTTTTCCATCGAGCACCCGATCTTCATGGCACCGCGTAATCCTGGCTGGATCATCGATGCCGAGGGCTGCAAGCGTTGGCCGGTGGACGGTTATCAGCGTGAAGGCGAGCGCGTGACCCACTGGCTGGCCGACGGTGTGATCAAGCAGCACCGCACCATTGGCACCTTACTCAATATGCTGATTGCAGCGGGTTTCAGCATCCGCCATGTCAACGAATGGGGGCCGAGCGATGCCGAGGTGACGGCGCAACCGGCGCTGGCCGAAGAGCGCGAGCGGCCGATGATGATGTTGGTCGGCGTTCAGCGCTGAGCCACGCGCGTATCTTTTGCGTATAGATCCCGGCACGCGAATAAAGAAACCGTAGCGCGGCGTTGAGCCCGGAAATAGATCCCTTATTCTCCCGGCTCATCCATCGCCCCGAGATCGACATGCACAATTCAGAGTTGGGAATCATGATCATTTCATTGATCGGGTTGTTCGGCTTTGCCTCGTTTGCTTTTGAATACTTGAGCGCCCGACGCTCGAAAAAAACAAACTGCCGTGATTGTTCCAAGCGGTAAAAGAGACAGGTGACGCGCATCAACTGTCCCTTTTTCGCATCAGCGGGTCGCGACGATAAACAGTCGCGGGAACGGCAACAGCACCGCCCCATCGGCCAAGGCCGGATACGCCCGCTCGATAGCCGCCTGGTATTGCTTCAGATACTGCGCCCGTTCCGCCTCGTCCAGCGGTTCGAGAAACGGCCGCAAGCCACTGCCCTTGAACCACTCCACCACGCCAGACGCGCCGCCTGCGAGCGGATGATGGTAAGTGGTGCGCCACACATCGACGCGTGAGCAACAGGCCTTGAGGATCGAGTAATAACCACTGGCATCGGCCATCTCGGTCCGCTGCCCGGCTGCGCCTGCCAGTTTGCCGACCCATGGACCATCAGCGGCGACTTCACGCATCAAGCGGTGCGAGTGCTCATTGAGGTTGTCAGGCATCTGGACGGCCAGGCTGCCTCCGGGCGCAAGCTTGCCCACCAGCGACGGCAGCAGGCTTGCGTGATCCGGAACCCACTGCAATACAGCGTTGGCGAAAATCACATCGAAGGGGCCTGCGTCGTTCCAGGTGTCGATGTCGGCGATGTCGAACTGCACCTGCGGCAAGCGCTTGCGTGCGGCCTCGATCATGTCGGTCGAACTGTCCAGGCCTCGGACCGTAGCGTTGGCAAAACGCTCGACCAGCAACTCGGTGGAGTTACCGGGGCCACAACCGATATCGATGGCCGAACGCACATCCCCGGCGGGGATGGCCGCCAGCAGGTCACGGGCGGGACGGGTGCGTTCATCTTCAAAAGCGACGTACTGTTTGGCGGACCAACTCATTGCGTTCTCCTGTTGGTGCGTTGTCTTGACCGAGGCCAGCAACCGGATCGCTACAATACCTCGACTGACAAACTCTGCTCCATTCCACTTTTGGTGGGAATCTTCGCTAAGCGTTTCAAAAAAAAACCAGCGTGATTAGCCGGTTTTTTTACTTGATACGGACCTTAATCGTAATACCCGACAGTTGTCTTCAAATGATCCGAGTACTCGTAAATGTCATCGACGGAATTGATTGCATGCCGGGTTTCATTCTTCTCTTCGTCAAATATGCCGATGTATTTCTGCGATCGGTTGAAGTGCAGTCGGCAGATCGGTTTACGGTTGTTGTCGTCGAGCAGGATGCCAAAGTAACTCTGTGTGTCGCGCTGAACAATCCGCTTGGCATCAACAACCGACCGAACCACGGCCCGGACGATGTGATAGCCCTCCAGTTCTTCCAATGTCGTCAGAACCTTGTCCTCTGACTCATCTCGAACATCTGCCTGTTCAGTGTCACCAGTAGCGACTGGTAAAGAGGCCAGCGCAGGCTGGATGGCGCCACTCATAGCCGACTTTAGCCTGTCATTGATTTGGTCATTGAGAAACTGCACCACAGCCTTTCTCGTCAGCTCATGGAACTGCTCGCGGACCTTTTGAGTAATCACTCCGTCGTAAACCCGTGAAGCAAACACTTTCACAAAATCGTCGTCAGGCTTGCTGACCTGGGATGCAATCACCTTTTTGATTTGGCTGACGTACTTCAACTCACCTGCTGCGCTGATGATTGACTCCACATCGAATGCAGATTTGGTGAGTTTCACCAGTTCTGGGACGGAATACTCGTCGATATCCAGCAGGTCGAGTTCGAGAAATGGCTTCTCGTCCATTTTGTTGGGTGCGTCCAGGTCAGTGAAAAATTTATAGACCTGACCATTGGTGAGAATGGAGATTCGAGCGCTGGTGACATGGAAGTAGCGGAACAGCTGGGAGGCGTGATTGATGTGCAGCGGCTCACCAATTTTTTTGCACTCAATGAGGATCTGAACCTCACCAGCCTTCATGATTGCGTAGTCAATTTTCTCGCCTTTTTTCGTTCCAATATCGCAAACGAATTCAGGTGTCACTTCCGTCGGATCGAAAACGTCGTAGCCCAGTACCGTGCTGATAAAGGGCATGACAAAAGCATTCTTGGTCGCTTCCTCCGTTTGAATGGCAGAGCTCTGCAAACGAACTTTGGCAGCGAGACTTGCTAACTTTTCGAAGAATTCCATGAGTACCCTCTTTTTCGGTTTCGATCCGTATGAACACATGCTGGCAAATTGACTGCCATTGATACTAGACACAAACCTACACAAAGGAAGATTCCCACCGAGAAATCAGATCTTGCCCACTCCCCTGCGTCAATGGGTTGCAACTCCAGCCGAATTTTCATCCCACCATCGCTGTCACTAATTCAGGCGTCCTCCCAATAAGGAACACGGTCATGAAGTTCGCAAAAATCGCGCAGAAACTCGCCCTCTGGGCCGGTAGCCCCAAGACGTTCCTGGGAGCGATCACTCTGATCTTTCTGTGGGGGCTGAGCGGGCCGATTTTTGATGTCAACGATACGTGGCAGCTGATCATCAATACCTCGACCACCATCATCACGTTCCTGATGGTGTTCCTGATCCAGAACACACAAAACCGTGACACGGACATTTTGCATTTGAAGGTCGATGAGTTGCTTAGGGTGACGAAAGAGGCGCAGAACGCGATGCTCGGGCTTGAAGCGCTGGACCTCAAGGAGCTGGAGAAACTGAGAAAGCACTACCGCAGCCTCGGCGAAGGCCTGACCATTGACCTGGACGGCACCGTCGTCCAGGAAAAAGGTCAGCAAAATCTGAATAATTGCTGATGATCAGCTTCTGGCTTGCAGGGCCTTGGCCATTTGCAGATGATTTTGCAATTTGGGCAGGGTTTCTTCGGCGAACGCCTTGATTTGCGGCACGTCGGTGGTCTGCGCTTCCTGCTGCAACCGTTCGATGGCTTGCTGCGTGGTCTTCACCTGGCTGGCCGTATAGGCCTCATCGAAGGTTGCCCCGTCCATGACTTGTGGCATCAGGGCTTTGGCCTTTTCGACAATTTCTTCGCGCGGCGCTACCGGTAAATCCAGTTGTCTGGCGATTTTCGCCAGGTGCTGGTTCGCCGTGGTGCGGTCGTTGATGACAACGATGGTGTAGTCCTTGACCTCTTTGGACTCGGACTTCTGGTGTGCCAGGCGACTGGCCTCGATGTCGGCCATGCCCTGGGCCGACGCATCGTCGATGAATTCAGCAGGAGACTGGGCGAAGGCGTTGCTGGCAAACAGGCCCAGTAATGTGGCAATACTGGCATTACATAATCGGGTGGCCATCCGTTTCATGGTCGCGCCCTCCTTTTTCAAATTCAAACGGGAGCTTGCGCCCCCGCTTCTCAATCAAAACCACCTGCATCCATTACTTGGATTTCTGTCCGGGTTTGCGGCCCATGTCGGGTTTCGCAGGTTCTTTATCGACAGTCGTCGTGGTGGTTTTCCCACCCTTGCGACCGGCTTCAGACGCCTTCGTTCGATCGTTGGCGAAGTTTCCCGAGTTCGAGTTTCTTGAATTAGGCATGATTCTCTTCCTCTTGGTGATAGTCGCGGCGAGCTGGCGCCCGCATAGAATCTGAATTTGCGCGTCGCAAAAGGTTTAGAAAAATGCGTGGACAGCACGACGAACGGTGTACGGACTATCAGACCATTCGCAGGTGATGCTCACGTTTGGTGCAGTACATCGCCTCGTCGGCATGCCGGAATAATTGCTTCTCTTCAGTGCCGTGTTCGGGATATCGGGCGACGCCGATGCTTGGATGGATGCTCAGGTTGTGCCCGTCCAGACGCAGGGGCCGGGCCAGGACCTGACGGATTTTTCCGACCACGATGTCGGTATCGTCTGCGGCATGAATACTGTGCAGCAACACCACGAATTCATCACCGCCAATGCGGGCCACGGTGTCGGTTTCCCGCACACAGCCCTTGAGCCGGTTGGCCACCGCTTGCAGCAGCATGTCGCCGACCGCATGGCCATGGGTGTCATTGACTTGCTTGAAGCGGTCGAGGTCGACGTACAACAGGGCCATGCGCCCGCCGTCCATGCGGGCCAATTGCAGTGACGCCTTGAGGCGGTCGCGCAACAGTTCACGGTTGGGTAGCTGAGTCAGTTGGTCGTACTGGGCCAAATGTTGCAGGCGGGCGTGCAACTGCTTGCGCTCGATGGCCGTCGCGACCTGGGCACAGACGTACTGCAGCAACTCCTTGTCCTGCTCGGTGTAGCGCTCGCCGCCCGGAACGCTTTTGACGATCAACGCGCCGATGGTGCCGTTCTGCGAGTTCAGCGGCACACCCAGCCAGCAGGGTGCGTTCTGCCCGGTCATCAGCGCTTCGAAGCCGGCAGGCGGCGTGCACGGGTTCGGGGTCAAAAGGATCGGCTGCCCCGTGCGGATCACTTCGGTGCACACCCGCCCGGTCATGGTCCCGGGCAGTTCGGGCTGTGACTCCTGGTCATCGACGTGATAAGGGAAATTCAGCTGCGCACAGTGCTCGTCGTACAGCGCCACGGAAAAATTCAGCGCCGGCAGCCACTCGCCGATGATCATGTGGATGCGCCTGAACAACGCCAGCAGATCCTCCGCCGCGTGGGCCGCTTCGGATATCGCATACAACGCGGCCTGCCGGGATTCGGCCTGCTTGCGTTCGGTGATGTCGCGCGCCACGGCAATGCGCAACTGGTCGACCTCGGACCAACGTGCCGACCAGAGGATGTGCACCACCCGGCCATCCTTGCGCAGGTAGCGGTTTTCGAAGTTGAGCTTGGGCTCGCCGCCCATGATTTCCCGGGCGGCATCAAGGGTACGCAAGCGATCTGCGGGGTGCACCATGTCGATCATCAATTGACCGATCATTTCATCGGCGCTGTAGCCGAAAATGCGCTCGCACGCCGCACTGACAAAGACGAAGCGGCCTTGCTTGTCCACCGCACAAACGGCGTCCAGCAACAGATCGATATAGCTCGCCAGTGGCGCGGAGTTCCGGTTTTCCATGGTTCAGCGTGGGTGTCCCGATAATGCAGCGCTCATCAATCATCCCTGCCCGGTCGGCCTTGCTTCCTTGTGATCACATTCAAGCCTTGTTCGGCATCAGCCCCGGCAACGCATGGACCAGCGCGTTGATGGCAAAGCCGATGAACATTACCCCGCACAACCGGGTGATCGCCAGTTCATGGCGTTGATACAAGGTGCGCACCCGCCGTGCCCCCACGATGCCAATGAGAATAGCGTAGGCGAGCAATCCACCGACAAAGCTCAGGCCGATCAGTGCTGGCAGCATTGACCAGTGGAGCAGTTCCGCGCGACTCGACAACAGCGCCGTGAATGTCGCCACAGCCACCGGATAAGCCTTGGGATTGGTCAGGCCGAACAGAATGCCATGCCAGAACGGCTGCCGCGCCGGACCCTGTGGCGCATCGCCATTGCTGCGCCGGGCGCGCACCGCACGCCAGCCGAGCCAGAACAGGTACAGGCCGCTGAGCACACCCAGCACGTCGAACGCGGTACTGCCGATCTCCCGCGCACCGACAATCGCGATCAACGCCGTGCTGCACCACACCACATCGCCGAGTAAATGCCCGCACAGAAACCCCGCCCCGGCCCGTCGCCCATGGGCTGCGCCAATGCCGAACACCGCCAGCACGCCCGGTCCCGGGGTGATGCCGTAGATAAATCCCGAGGCAAGCACGGCCATTAGTAGCGATGGGGTCATGGGGCGTCCTTTTGTACTGCTGGGTGAATGGTGGCCAGTCTATATCAGGTCCCGCAACATCGACTTACAGATCGTCGAAGAACTTCATCCCCGCATACGGCCGCTGCCGGCAGGCCGTCAGGCGCGACGCCAGATCACCCACATGGGCTTCCAGCTTGTGGCCATCCGGGTCGAGGAAGTAGAACGATGCGCCCTCGCTGCGGTTGTCGCGCCACTCCTGCACCCGGGCGGATCGCAGGCGCTCGACGAAACGCGGAAAATCCGCTGCATCGAGGCTGAAAGCGTAATGGGTGTAGTCGGCGGCGGGCTCGCAATGGCGTAGCGGGTCGAGGGAGAGACACAACCACAACCTTGGCAGCGACAGGTAGGCGCCGGTATCCCAGGTGGCTTCGAGGTGCAGTTGCAGGAGGTTCTGGTAGAACGCCACGCTGCGGTTCAGGTCGGTGACGGAGAAGGTCAGGTGGTTGAGGCCTGTGAGCATGGGGTTAAAGACCTTTGAGGTTTTCAGGTGCGACGCAGGTTTCAGCTATGAGGTTGGCAGCGAAAACGCCTGAATCTGCACGCGACAGATGGAAAGATTCAACACCACCGCAAGACCATTTGTTACGACAGACGAACGGGGCGGCCTCCACCCTGCATGACACTGTAGTATGTTGTATTACAAACCACTACATCGAGACCGCCATGTCCACCATGTCCTTGCGCCTGCCAGACGAAATTGCCGATACCCTCGCCAGTCTTTCCAAGGCCACTGGCCGCAGCAAGTCGTTCCTCGCAGTCGATGCCTTGCGCGAGTATCTCGCGAGGGAAGCATGGCAAATCGAAGAAATTCAGAAAGCGCTGAAAGAAGCCGATGCCGGCGACTTCGCCTCGTCAGACGAGGTCAGTGCGATTGCTGATAAGTGGGTAAGCAATGCGCGTTGAGTGGCTGCGTACTGCACTCAAGAACCTTGATGAAGAAGCCGCTTACATTGCGATAGAGAATCCAAAGGCAGCAGCAGATTTCGTACAAGCCATTCTCGCCAGTGTCGATCACCTTGCGCGCTTTCCGGCGACAGGCCGGGAAGGTCGATTGCCCGGTACTCGTGAATGGATTTTGCCCGACCTCCCCTATCTGATTCCGTATCGAGTTCGCCAAGGTCGTCTGCAAGTGCTCAGGATCTTCCACACTCGACGCCTTCCCCCCATCCATTGGTGATTACAGCGAATCATCCCCCCCGAAAACAAACCCCGTCTGCACCTGCACCAATCCGCTCATTCAGCCAGTTCAACGCTTGGTCTGCGCCCCGCCGTTTATGCCACGCCAACACAAAGGTGAACGACGGAATATCAAAGGGTGGCGGCACGACGATCAACGACTGTTCATCAATATCGCGCAGACCACGCGAGGCCACCGTCAGAATAAGATCAGTACCGCTGATGCATTCCGGGGCCACGCTCCAGTGCGGCAGGCTGACTGCCACACGACGACGTTCACGCAATGCCGTCAGCGCCCGCTCGATTTCCGGGGTGCCGCTGCCGCGCATTTCCAGCAGCACATGGGGTCGAGCCAGGTAGGTGGGCAGGTCGAGCACACCGTCGGCGGGCAGGCTTCTGCGGTCCACCAGGCAGGCGTAGTGCTCTTCGAACAGCGGCGTGCTGCGCAATTCGTTGGGCATTTCCGGGAACACACCGATGGCGACGTCAATATCACCGTTGAGCACGCCGTCGAGCATGCTTTCCCGGCTGCCATGGCTGATTTGCAGGTCGATGCCCGGCGCATCGCGGCGCAACGTCCGGATCAGGCCCGGCAGGACAATGGCGGCGCCATAGTCGGACATCGCCAGGCGGAAGGTGCGCCTGGCGGTAGCCGGATCAAACGCGTTCGGCGCCAGCAGCGCTTGCACCTGGGCCAGGATTTCGGCCAGCGGTGCCACCAGTTCCAGCGCCCGCGGCGTCGGTACAAGGCCGGAGCCGGCGCGCACCAATAGCGGATCGCCGAGCAGGTCGCGCAATCGCGCCAGCGCATGACTGACCGCAGGCTGGCTCAAATGCAAACGCTCGGCCGCCCGGGTCACGTGTTGCTCGGTGAGCAAAGCGTCGAGGACCACCAGCAGGTTGAGGTCGATGCGTCGAAGATCATTCATCTGCTGCATGTTCTGAATAACAAAACGGAATTTAAATCTGCGTGACGAATACCCTAGAGTCCAGCAAAACCTGTTGGAGAACGATCATGAGTACGTTGCATTGGGCCGGCCTGGTGGTGCTGGCAATGATTGCCGGGGCGGTGGTGCCGTTTCAGAGCGCGATCAACGTCAACCTCGGGCGCGGGTTGGGCCATCCGTTGTGGGCGACGCTCGCCTCGTTGCTGGTGAGCGTTATCGTGCTGTTGCCGATCATCGTTGTGATGCGCTTGCCGTTGCCATCACTGGCATTTATCAGCAAGGCGCCGCTGTGGATGTGGGCGGGTGGCGCTTTTGGGGTGTGCTTCATTTCCCTGGCATTGGTGCTGCTGCCCAGGCTCGGTGCCGCGGGGTTCATGGCATTGGCGCTGGCGGGGCAAGTGGTGGCGTCTTTGTTGCTGGATCACTTCGGCTGGTTTGGCCTGGTGGAGCGGCAGGTCACCTTGCCCAAGGTGCTTGGGGTGGTGCTGTTGATGGGCGGGGTGGTGTTGATTCAGTTTTTTGATGCGCCGGCCAAGGGCTTGGCGACAGTGGGTTGAGGGGGCAACCGACAGTCAAATGTCGGCTGTCAGTCAGTCTTCGCGAGCAAGCCCGCTCCCACAGGGGATATGCGGTCACTGTGGGAGCGGGCTTGCTCGCGAAAGCGGTTTATCTGGCAACGTAGATTTCAGGCCTTGTCGAGGGTCCGCAACTTCTGCGGCAACCCCCACAGCAACAGCGCCACCGCGATCAGTGCACAGACACCAATGACATACAGCGCTGGCGTGGTGCTGCCGGTCAGGTCCTTGATCCGGCCGACCATCACCGGGCTGACGATGCCACCGAACTGGCCCAGGGTGTTGATCACCGCAATCCCGCCCGCCGCACCCGCGCCGGCACCGGCCAGCAGTTTCGGCGGCAGGGTCCAGAAGCTCGGGATGGAGGCGATGATCCCGGCACCGAGCAGGCCCAGCGCGACGATCAGGAAGGTCGTGTGGCTGGCGAAGATCCCCGCACAGAAGAACCCGACTGCACCGACGGCCACCAGACCGGCGACAAACTTGCGTCGCTCACCGCAAGCATCGGACAGGCGTCCGATCACCACCATGCTGATGGCGCCGCAGATGTACGGGATGGCGGTCAGCAGGCCGATCATCACCGGACTTTCGGTGCCGGCACTGCGGATCAGTTGCGGCGCCCAGAAATTCAGGCCGTAGGACGCCACCTGGATCAGGAAGTAGATCAGCCCCAGTGTCAGGAAACCCGGAATCCGCAGTGCGGCGAGCAACGAGCCACCGCTCTTGTGCGGCTCATGCTGGGCGATGCGGCTGGCCAGCAAGGTCTTCTCCGAAGGCGTCAGCCAATGGGCGTCTTCGATGCGGTCCTTGAGCAGGGTCAGCACCAGCAAACCGAGGCCGATGCACGGCACGCCGCCGAGCAGGAACAGCCAGTGCCAGCCGCGCATTTGCAGCACACCGTCGAGGTGTTGCAGCACCAGGCCCGAGAACGGCGCGCCCACCAGGCCTGCGAACGCCGACGACAGGAACAGCATCGAGGTGATGCGCCCGCGATAGTGCTGCGGGAACCACAGGGTCAGGTAATACAGCACGCCCGGGGCGAATCCCGCCTCCATCGCGCCGATCACGAAGCGCAGCACGTAGAACTGCCATTCGCTGTTGACGAACACCATGGCCGCCGTGGCCAGGCCCCAGGACATCATGATCCGGGCGATCCAGCGCCGGGCGCCGACCTTGTACAGCATCATGTTGCTCGGCACTTCGAAAATCACGTAACCGACCACGAATAACCCGGCACCCAGGCCGTAAGCGGTATCGCTCAGGCTCAGGTCGGCCTGCAGTTGAAACTTGGCGAAGCTGATGTTGATACGGTCGAAAAAGGCGAACAGGTAGCAGACCATGATCAGCGGCATCAGGCGCCAGGCGACTTTGCTGACCAGGGCTTTTTCGGTGTCGTGGCTAACGGACGGGCTCGCGCCCGCCTCCAGTGCATTCAGGCTCATTGCGGTTCTCCAGGCGGACTTCCCGTGGGTGTCCGATTGTTTTTGTTGTCTGGTTGAGGTGCTTTTTATTGTGGGAGCGGGCTTGCTCGCGAAGACGGCGTGTCAGTCACCATCTATGTTGAATGTCAGACCGCTTTCGCGAGCAAGCCCGCTCCCACAGGGTTAGGGGTGGGGTCAGGAAGGCACCGGGTGCAGGTCACAATTGCGCCCGGCCTTGGCCAGTTGCCCCGGTACTTCGTGGCCGAGCAGTGCCGGCAGTCCTCGGGACAGTTTCAGCAGCAGCGGCAGATCGATACCGGTGTGAATGCCGACTTCATCGCACAGGTTCACCAAATCTTCCGTACAGATGTTGCCCGATGCTCCCGGTGCAAACGGGCAGCCGCCGAGGCCACCCAATGCGGCGTCGAAACGTCGGGCACCGGCCTCGTAGGCGGCCAGCACATTGCACAGACCAAGGCCACGGGTGTTGTGGAAATGCAGGGTCAAATCCGCCGGGGACACCCGCTGCAGCACCCGACGCACCAGTCGGTCGACCTGGCGCGGATTGGCCATGCCCGTGGTGTCGGCGAGGGTGATGCCCTGGATGCCGAGTTCCTGATAGGCCTCGACGATTTGCAGGACG
Source organism: Pseudomonas sp. FW305-70 (assembly GCF_058783925.1). Taxonomy (NCBI): domain Bacteria; kingdom Pseudomonadati; phylum Pseudomonadota; class Gammaproteobacteria; order Pseudomonadales; family Pseudomonadaceae; genus Pseudomonas; species Pseudomonas sp. FW305-70. The sequence goes on along the minus strand of NZ_JBYSYZ010000014.1, from coordinate 17,514 downwards.
CGGTCCTCATCGATCGTGCCCTCGAACGGGCAGCCGAAGGTGGTGGCGATGCTGCCATTGAGACGCACCGGGCTTTCGCCAACGAACCGCACGATCTCGCCGAACGCTGCCAATGAATCTTCACAACGCATGCGCATGTTCGCCAGGTTGTGGGTCTGGCTGGCGGACATCACCAGGTTCAGCTCATCGGCACTGCACACCAGCGCCCGTTGCGCCCCCTTGAGGTTGGGGATCAAGGCGACGTAGATCACCCCCGGCTGCCGGGTAATGCCCTTGAACACCAGCTCGCCATCGCGCAGCGCAGGAATGGCCTTGGGCGACACGAACGAACCGGCTTCGATGCGGCTGAATCCGGCCAGCGACAATTGATCGATCAGGGCAATCTTGTCGTGGGTTTCAACCCAGGTCGGCTCGATTTGCAAACCGTCGCGCGGGGACACTTCCTGCACGATCAGGCTGTCGGAATAATCGGTGATCATTGCACCACTCCTTCGACTTTCAGGCGTTCGATGTCCATCGCGGTAAGGCCCAACTGCGCGAGGATGCCGTCGGTGTGCTGGCCCAGCCCGGGGCCGGACCAGTTCACGCCGCCGGGTGTCTCGGAGAGTTTCGGCACGATGCCCGGCATTTTCACCGTGGCGCCACCGGGCAGCTCGGCATTGAGCAGCATGTCCCGTGCCTGATAGTGCGGATCGGCGACGATGTCGGCCACTGAGTAGATGCGTCCGGCCGGGACTTCGGCGGCTTCCAGCGCGGCCAGCACCTCGTCGATGGGCAGGCTGCTGGTCCAGTGGGTGATGGCGGCGTCGAGCTGGTTGCTTTTGGCGGCACGCCCGTCGTTGTGGGCGAATTCAGGCGCCTCGGCCAGATCGGCGCGGCCGATGGTGTGCATCAGGCGCTTGTAGATCGGATCGCTGTTGCCGGCAATCACCACATAGGCGCCATCGGCGGTCAAATAGGTGTTGGACGGCGCGATCCCCGGTAAGGCACCGCCGCTGCGTTCACGCACATGACCGAGCATGTCGTATTCCGGCACCAGACTTTCCATGACGTTGAACACGCTTTCGGCCAGGGACACATCGACGATCTGCCCGCCGCCCTGCCCGGTCTTGACCCGCAGCAATGACATCAGCGCACCGATCACCGCATGCAGCGAAGCCAGGGAATCGCCGAGGCTCACGCCGACCCGCGCGGGCGGCGAACCGGGGGTGCCGGTGGTGTAGCGGATGCCGCCCATGGCCTCGCCTATGGCACCGAAACCCGGACGATCGCGGTACGGGCCGGTCTGGCCGTAACCGGAAATCCGCACCAGGGTCAGGTTGGGGTTGAGGGCGTGCAACACGTCCCAGCCAAGGCCGAGTTTCTCCAGGGCGCCGGGGCGCAGGTTTTCGATCAGCACATCGGCGCTGGTTGCCAATTGCTTGACCAGTTCGATGCCTTCGGGGGATTTGAGGTTCAGCGCCAGGGACTTCTTGTTGCGCGACTGCAGGTACCACCACAGCGAGGTGCCTTCGTGCAGCTTGCGCCATTTTCGCAGGGGATCGCCCTGGCCCATGGCTTCGATCTTGATCACCTCGGCGCCGAACTCGGCCAGCATGCGCGCGGCGAACGGCGCGGCGATCAGCGTGCCGATCTCGATCACTTTGATTGCACTCAGGGGGGCAGTCATCGCGGGGTACCTCTTGTTCTTGGAATATGAGCCAAGGCTAGAGGACTGATGCCTGATGAATCCAACCTTCAGTTGGCAACGGGCGTTCGCGAAATGCGAACGCCCTGGAAAGTTATCGCGGCCTCACGGCCGCCTTCGCGAGCAAGCCCGCTCCCACAGGGATTTTCAGCGCTACACAGATCCAGTGTGGGAGCGGGCTTGCTCGCGAAGAGGCCGGCCCAGTCAGCCAAGAACTTTCAGACTGAGCCCCGCAAATGCTCAAACAACATCCGGCTCACCGGCGACAGCAGCGCCTCATCGCGCACCACCAGAATCAGCGCCCGATCGGACCATTCGTCCGTCAATGGCACCGCGTGCAACCCCAGCGCCCGGCCAAACAATTCATAGGCCCGCTGCGGAAGGATGCCGATCCCCATGTTGGCCTGGACCATGCGGCACATGGCATCGAACCCCGGCACATGAATGCGCACCCGCAACACCTTGCCGGCTTCGCGGGCCGCTGCATGAGTACGCATGTTGATCGAACTGGCGGCATGCAGCCCAACGTAATCGCTGCCCAGGGTATCGGCGAACGCCACGCACGACCGGCTCGTCAAGGGATGGTGCGGCGGCATCAACACCACCAGTTTGTCCTGGCGATACAGCACGCTGTGCAGGCCTTTGATGTCACTGTCGATGGAACAGATGCCGAGGTCGGCCACCCCGTCGAGCACGCCCTGAATCACCCCGGCGCTGGGGCGTTCTTCGAGGTCGGTCTTGACCTGTGGGTGACGCTCGGAAAAGTCCCGCAAGTCCTCTGGCAAAAACTGAATGATCGCCGACAGGTTGGCGAGCATCCGCACATAGCCGCGCACGCCATGGCTGTGCTCGCCCAGCTCGAGGCCCATTTTCTCGACGTTGAACAGCATCTGCCGGGCATGGTGCAGCAGGGTTTCACCCGCCGGTGTCAGGGACATGCCCTTGGCCTGGCGCACGAACAGGCTGATACCCAGCGCCTCCTCCAGCTCCATCAAGCGCTTGCTCGCCGCCGAGACGGCAATCGCCTCGCGCGACGCGGCACGGGTCAGCGTGCCCTCCTCATGGACGGCGACGAACAGTTGCAGAGTGATCAGGTCGAGACGGCGGATCAGGCTTTTTTGCAGCATCGGGTACTCGGCGAAGTCGGCTCGGGCGAAGTCGCAGCATAACGTTCTTCGCCCGCGTCGTGCCGTGGTCCGGCAGCCGGTCGTGATAAAGTCGCCGCCCAAAGACCTTTTGCCGTGAGACGAAGACCGCAATGACCGATTTCCAGGATGTCGATGCCCAACTTGAAGACTGGAACGTCTTGCGCAGCAGCGCTTCGTTCAGTGGTTTGCTGGTGGGCAACGGTGCCAGTCGCGCGGTATGGGACGATTTCGGCTACGCGTCGCTGTTCGAAAATGCCCGCACCGTTGAAGAAAAACCCTTGAGCCCATCCGAGCTGAGCGTGTTCGACGCGATGCAGACCCGCAGTTTCGAGCAGGTACTGAGCGCGTTGAAAACCACCAGCCGGGTCAACAAGGCCCTGGCCGTCAGCTCCGCCGCCCCGCGCAATCGCTATTACGCGATCAAGGAAGCGCTGATCAACACCGTGCATGCGGTGCATATCCCGTGGCGGCTGGTGGTGCCTTCGACGCTGGCGACGATCAATCAGGAACTGGCCCGCTACCGCACGGTGTTCACCACCAATTACGACCTGATCAACTATTGGGCGGTGCAACACCAGCCCGAGGCGATCACCGATCTGTTCCAGGGGGCCGAACCCGCTTTCGACCTGAGCGACACGGCCACCGACAAAACCCGTTTGCTGTACCTGCACGGCGGTCTGCACCTGGTGCGCAACCAGGACGGCACGGCGCGCAAGCTGATGTCGACCGAGGGCACGTTGCTGGGCAACTTCGCGATCAATAACACGATCAAGACCCTCGACGACGTGCCGCTGTTCGTCAACGAAGGGCCGAGTGCGGACAAGCTCAAGACCATTCGCAGTTCGGACTATCTGTCGTTCTGCTACGAGCAATTGCTCGGTCACGGCCAGGCGCTGTGTCTCTTCGGCCATGCGCTGGGGGAGCAGGACAGCCACATCATCCATGCCTTGCGCCTGGCAAAGCCGCAGGTGCTGGCGATCTCGATTTACCCGCGCAGCAAGGCCTTCATCCAGCACCAGAAGCGGCATTACGCGAAGGTGTTTGAGGGGACGGGGGTTGAGTTGCGGTTTTTTGATTCCAAGAGCCATGCGTTGGGTGGCCCCAAGTTATCGGTTCCAGTCGAAGTTTAGTACTGGCCGATCTGACGCTTTCGCGAGCAAGCCCGCTCCCACAGAGGGAACGCATTCCAATGTGGGAGCGGGCTTGCTCGCGAAGCTTTTGCAGTCAACTCATTCCTCGGTGCTGTGCACCACCACCAGCAACTGCGCCTGTACCTCACCCACCGAACGAATCCGGTGCGGTTTTTGCGCATTGAAGTGCAGCGCATCCCCACGATCGAGCAGCACGCGCTCGCTCATGAAGTCCACTTCCACCCGCCCCTCGTGGACGAACAGAAACTCCTCGCCCAGATGCTCCTTGAAGGTTTTGTCGGTGAACTCCGCCGGCGGGTAAATGATGAACGGCAGCAGGCTGCGTTCACTGACCTGATGGGCCAGCACCGCGTAACCCGGATTGTTGCCGCTGGCCCCCAAAGGTTGCCGCTCGTGGCTGCGTACCAGGCTGTAGCTGTCGAGGCCGGTGTTGTCTTCAGAGAACAACTCCTCGACCTTCACGTTCAGCGCCTTGGCCAGTTTCAACGCTGCCGCAATCGACGGCGTGTTCAAGCCGCGCTCGACTTTCGACAGGTAACTCTTGGTCATGCCGGATTGTTCGGCCAGCGCTTCCAATGTCACGCCAAGTTTTTTTCTTAGTAATTTCAAACGGATAGACATGTGGAGCGATTAATCCATCAAGGAGGCAACGATTTGCCCTTGCCAATGACACAAAGTGTCATTTAGGCTCTTTAGTGTCATTTGCGCTCACCGACGACTTTGCGAGGAACCGGTGAGCGACAAACCCGACGTCCATTGAATCACCCAAAGGACACCGATATGGCCAAGACATTAGCACTGCCCAAAGAGCAACTGGTCAAGCACGCGCTGAGCCAAATGCAAAATACCCTGGCGGATAATACGTGGACCGCCCGGCAAAAGCTGGCCCTGACCTGCCGCATCCTGTTCGAGCACGGTCACGATTCCGGCCTTGCCGGGCAAATCACCGCCCGTGGCCCACAGCCCGGCACTTACTACACTCAACAACTGGGCCTGGGTTTCGACGAAATCACCGCAGGCAACCTGCTGCTGGTCAACGAAGACCTGGAAGTGCTCGAAGGCCACGGCATGCCCAACCCGGCCAATCGTTTTCACAGTTGGGTATACCGCGCCCGCCCGGATGTGAACTGCATCATCCACACCCATCCGACCCACGTTGCAGCCTTGTCGATGCTGGAAGTACCGTTGCAGATTTCCCACATGGACCTCTGCCCGCTCTATGACGACTGTGCATTTCTCGAAGGCTGGCCGGGTGTGCCGGTGGGCAACGAGGAAGGCGAGTTGATTGCCGGGGCGTTGGGCGACAAGCGGGCGATCCTGCTTTCGCACCATGGCCAATTGTCCACCGGCAACACCATCGAGGAAGCCTGTGTCATCGCGCAGCTGATCGAACGTGCCGCGAAGCTGCAACTGTTGGCGATGAGCGCCGGGACCATCAAGCCGATCATCCCCGCGCTGGGCCGTGAAGCCCATGACTGGATTGCCCGGCCGAAACGTCACGCCGCCGCTTTCAACTACTACGCCCGGCAGAGCCTGCGCCAACACGCCGATTGCCTGAACTGACCCCAGACCTTTTAGAACGGAGAGACACCATGTCCACCGCCAACATTCACGGCATCATCGGCTACACCATCACCCCTTTCACCGCCCATGGCGAAGGCGTTGACCTGGACGCCCTCGGGCGCTCCATCGACCGCCTGATCGAGGGCGGCGTGCACGCTATCGCCCCGCTGGGCAGCACCGGTGAAGGTGCCTACCTGAGCGACGCGGAGTGGGATCAGGTCAGCGAATTCAGTATCAAGCACGTGGCCAAACGCGTGCCGACCGTCATCAGCGTGTCCGACCTGACCACCGCCAAAGCGGTGCGTCGCGCGCGCTTCGCCGAAGCCCATGGCGCCGATGTGGTGATGGTGCTGCCCGCGTCCTACTGGAAACTCAGTGAAGCGGAAATCCTCGCTCATTACCGCGCCATCGGCGACAGCATCGGCGTGCCGATCATGCTCTACAACAACCCGGCCACCAGCGGCACCGACATGTCGGTGGACCTGATCCTGCGCATCGTCAAGGCCGTGGAAAACGTGACCATGGTCAAGGAGAGCACTGGCGACATCCAGCGCATGCATCAACTGCAACGTCTCGGCGACGGCCAGGTGCCGTTCTACAACGGCTGCAATCCGCTGGCCCTGGAGGCCTTTGCCGCTGGCGCGAAAGGCTGGTGTACCGCTGCGCCGAACCTGATCCCGCAGCTCAACCTGGATTTGTATGATGCAGTGCTGGCCAACGATTTGGTCAAGGCCCGCGAGCTGTTCTACCGCCAGTTGCCGCTGCTGGATTTCATCCTCAAGGGTGGCTTGCCGGCGACGATCAAGGCGGGTTTGCGGGCGACAGGTCTGGAGGTAGGGGATCCGCGGTTGCCGGTGTTCCCGTTGGGTGAGGCGGGTTGCGCTCAGTTGCAAGGGCTGTTGAAAACCCTGCGCTGATCTCCAGCCACACACAAAACCAAAAAATGTGGGAGCGGGCTTGCTCGCGAAGAGGTCGTCACATTCAGCATATGTGTTGAATGTTCCATCGCCTTCGCGAGCAAGCCCGCTCCCACAGGGGATATGTGTTGATCTCAAAGCACCGGTAAGGTTTTGTCCTTGACCACCTTGCTCGGGCCATTGGCTTTCACACTGGCGATGCCTTTCTCCATGGCGGCATCGGAGGAATAGGTTTCGCTGCTGCCGATGATCTCGTGGTTACCCGCCTTGAGGTTGAAATACGGATGGCCGTCCTTGGTGGTTTTCTTCTCGTAGCGCTCATCCAGCGGACTGTTGGCCTGGACCGAGGCGATGCCTTTGTCGGCGGCGGCGTGGGTGGTGTACAGCTCGCTGGTCAGAATGGTCTCGGCGTTGGCCGCCTTGAGGACGAACCTGAACTGGCCATTGCTGCTTTTGCTCACTTCATACCATCCGGACATGCTGTTTCTCCTTGCCGATTGAGAGGTTGTGCGCTTCACAGTAAAGACCAAGCCGGGATTTCTGTCGCCTGTACCGGCCCCTTCGCGAGCAAGCCCGCTCCCACAGGTTCAGCGTAATCCCTGTGGGAGCGGGCTTGCTCGCGAAGGAGTCGACGCAGTTTTGACTACTTCACCACTGCCCGCACCACCGACAACTCCGGAGACTGCGTCCGCCGCTGGCTCAGATACCGCGTACAACTCACCCGCAGGAACGAAGCGAAATTGACCACCTCGCCGCGATAGTCCATCACCTCTTCATACAGCTTGGCGATCAACTGGTTGGTGGTCATGCCGTCGACCTCGGCGATTTCGCTGAGGATGTCCCAAAACTGATTCTCCAGCCGCAGGGTGGTGACCACCCCACAGATGCGCAGCGAGCGGGAGCGCGATTCGTAAAGAATCGGGTCGGCTTTGACGTACAGCTCGCACATGGACATGTCCCTCGTTACAGCGTGATTTTGGTACCCAGCAACCCCAGGAAACCGGCCAACCAGTTCGGGTGCGCAGGCCAGGCCGGCGCCGTGGCCAGATTGCCCTGAACATGGCCGTCCGTCACCGGGATGTCGATATAGGTACCGCCCGCCAGGCGCACCTCCGGAGCGCAGGCCGGATAAGCGCTGCATTCACGACCTTCGAGAATACCCGCTGCCGCCAGCAACTGCGCGCCATGGCACACGGCGGCGATCGGCTTGCCGGCCTTGTCGAATGCGCGCACCAGCTCCAGGACCTTTTCGTTCAGGCGCAGGTACTCCGGCGCACGGCCGCCAGGAATCAGCACGGCGTCATAATCGGCGGCGTTGACCTTGGCAAAATCGAAGTTCAAGGCAAACAGGTGGCCGGGTTTTTCGCTGTAGGTCTGGTCGCCTTCAAAGTCATGGATCGCCGTGCGCACGGTCTGGCCGGCGGTTTTGTCCGGGCAAACGGCGTGCACCGTGTGGCCGACCATCAGCAGCGCCTGGAACGGCACCATCACCTCATAGTCTTCGACGTAATCACCAACCAGCATCAGAATTTTTTTCGCAGCCATGGGGAGGACTCCTCTGGAAGTGGGCGTGCAGGAGTATTCAAGGTAGTCCTTATCCGGTGGCGCGGGTAACAACCGGCTACTACCTGATGGACCGCGTTATCGTTCTTCGCGAGCAAGCCCGCTCCCACAGGGGGAACGCATTCCAATGTGGGAGCGGCGGTGCGGCGATCCGACTTGCTCGCGAAGAGGCCCGCAAACTGTACGGATAAGTCTGTGCCTAGCTGTAACAGCGGACAACCCATGGTTTATGGCTATATGGAGCCTTACCCCATCACCCCATATTCTGGTTGCCATCATGTCCTCGCGCGAAAACACCGGCATGGCCCTGGGCCTGCTCGGCGTTGTGATCTTCAGCCTCACCCTGCCCTTCACGCGGATCGTCGTACAGGAACTCCACCCGCTGCTCAACGGCCTGGGCCGGGCATTGTTTGCGGCGGTTCCGGCGGCGGTGCTGTTGCTCTGGCGCCGGGAAAAATGGCCGACCTGGAAACAGGTAAAAGGCCTGACGCTGGTGATGGCCGGGGTGATTCTCGGTTTCCCGGTGTTGTCGGCCTGGGCCATGCAAACCTTGCCAGCGTCCCACGGCGCGCTGGTCAATGGTTTGCAGCCGCTGTGCGTGGCGCTGTACGCCGCGTGGCTTTCCCACGAACGGCCTTCGAAAGCATTCTGGGCCTGCGCCGCATTGGGCAGTGCGCTGGTACTCGGTTATGCGCTGATCAGCGGTGCCGGCAGCATTCAGGCCGGTGACCTGCTGATGCTTGGCGCCATTGCCGTGGGCGGACTGGGCTACGCCGAGGGAGGCCGACTGGCCAGGGAGATGGGCGGCTGGCAGGTGATCTGCTGGGCGCTGGTACTGTCGACGCCGCTGTTGATCGGCCCGGTGGTGTATCTGGCGCTGCAACACCAGGGCGGGATATCCGCCAAGACCTGGTGGGCCTTCGGTTATGTCTCGCTGTTTTCGCAGTTCATCGGCTTCTTCGCCTGGTACGCCGGGCTGGCCATGGGCGGCATTGCCCGGGTCAGCCAGATTCAGTTGTTGCAGATCTTCTTCACCATCGCCTTTTCGGCGTTGTTCTTCGGTGAGCATGTGGAGCCGGTCACCTGGCTGTTTGCCGGTGGGGTCATCGTGACGGTGATGCTGGGCCGCAAGACCGCAATCAAACCCAGTGTGGGAGCGGGCTTGCTCGCGAATGCGGCTCCCCATTCAACACCAATATCGACTGACCCAACGCCTTCGCGAGCAAGCCCGCTCCCACAGAATCAGAGGTAGCCGTCAGCGCGCAGCAACGTTTCCAGGCAATGCTCGCTGATGTGGTAGAAATCCTTCAGCTCCTGAATCTTCGCCAATAACTGGGCCGGCTCCACCGGTTCGGCGCGCTTGACCGCCAGTATCATCTTGTTCTTGTTGGTGTGGTCCAGCGAGATGAACTCGAACACCTTGGTCTCGTAGCCGCAGGCCTCAAGGAACAACGCACGCAAACTGTCGGTGACCATCTCCGCCTGCTGGCCCAGGTGCAAGCCGTATTGCAGCATCGGCTTGAGCAGCGCCGGGCTCTGGATTTGCAGGCGGATCTGTTTGTGGCAGCAAGGCGAGCACATGATGATCGACGCGCCGGAACGGATACCGGTGTGGATCGCATAGTCGGTGGCGATATCGCAGGCATGCAGGGCGATCATCACGTCCAGCTCGCTCGGTGCCACGCTGCGTACGTCACCGCATTTGAACACCAGGCCAGGGTGCTCAAGCCTGGCGGCCGCGGTGTTGCACAGGGTGACCATGTCTTCACGCAGCTCGACACCGGTCACTTCGCCTTCAGCTTTCAAGGTGTTTCGCAGGTAATCGTGGATGGCGAAGGTCAGGTACCCCTTGCCCGAACCGAAGTCCGCCACACGCACCGGTTTGTCCAGCGCCAGGGGTGACGAGGTCAGTGCATGGCTGAACACTTCGATGAACTTGTTGATCTGCTTCCACTTGCGCGACATCGCCGGGATCAGTTCATGCTGCTTGTTGGTCACCCCCAGGTCGGCGAGAAACGGCCGGCTCAGGTCAAGAAAACGGTTTTTTTCACGGTTGTGCTCGGCCGATGGCACTTCGCGCAATTGTTGAGGTTTGCTCTTGAACAGCGATGACTTGCCCTTTTTGCTGTATTCGAGCTGGGCTTCGTCGGTCAACGACAACAAATGCGCATTTTTGAACGACGCCGGCAGCAACCCGGCAATGCTCGCCACGCCTTCGGCCAGCGGCAGGTTCTTGGTGATATCGCGGGTCTTGTAGCGATAGACGAAAGACAGGCAAGGCTGCGCCTTGACCGTCACCGGCTTGATGATGATCCGCTGCAGGTCCGCTTCAGCGCCCGCGTACTTGGCCAGCACCAGTTTGATGAACGCATTGTGCTCGAGGCTGGCTTGCAGCAGCTCGATGAACTGGGCGTGATGATCCGGCGCGAGGCTGGCGGGAGTGGCGGTGACGGACATGGAAAAACGGCCTCAGGCGATGCAAATCGGAGAATGCCGGTATTTTAAGGGGGACGAGGACTTTGGGCACGGGGTTATTTTGTGGCAGGTCCCAGTCACGCCGCCCAGGACCTCGATACAAGCGTTGAAGCCTCAGGGTTCCACCAGGCGAAGCTTGCGATTGCTCGGTGAATTAATGATGTGTTTGACGATCAGTCCCACTGGCACTGCCCAGGTCAGGCCATTGGCAGGGTCGGTCACCACGGCGACCGTTTCGGAACTTGCATCGATGTCCAGGCGCCGACGATCATTGCACGACTTGAGTAAGCCATAGGCACGGCTAACCAGCCTTTCGGCCAGGAACATCGGTACATCCATACTCTGCAGATGCTTCACCGCGCGACAGAACAGGACTTGATCATCGATCCCCTCACTTTCATGACGCCCCAGAAACGCCTGGGCAATAGCCAATAACTCCTCATTCAGACCTGCATTTTCATCGGTAACCTTCATGCTCAAGTCTCCTGTGGCACTTCTGACGTGTCAGGACCGACGGCAACAGGCCGGGAAGCACGGCGCAAATCGGGTCCGGCGCAAGGCAGGCGTACAGCCGGATTAGGCATGCCACTGGGCGAAAGCTCATGGGTCATTTCAAATTCGGCACGCACGGACCAACCGCAAGCTTCCGACGTGCATTGCAGATACGCCACCCGCAGGAAAATATGACGGCCTTCGCTGGTGCGGATGCGCATCCGGCTCAAGCAGTGCGGGCACACCATTTTATAAGTACTCATGCTTGAATCCCGAGGGTCATTGGGTGGCAATCAACCTGATCAAACGCAATACTGCTTGAGGCGTTCATCGCGGCGCTCCGGGCTTGCGAACAGTGTCTGCCAGGCATAAGGAACTGCATCGGGCAGACGCGTAATGGGGTCGAGCCATGCTCGTAGGAAATCCCCCTGATACCATTAGGAAGTTTCGACATCGTATTCTTCTGACTCATCTTTGATGATTGATTACTTACAAGAAAAAAAGTACTCATTACGCATAAATTAGGCACTCAAAAAGCATATGTCAAAAGGAAGCGGCTCAAATTGCGTAGCAAAAAATCACAAGCTGTTCTGGCTCGTCTAAAGCAAGTTACCGGCACAAAAACCGATGCTTCTTTATCTTCCGCGCTACAGATCAGCCCGCAAACCCTTAGTAGCTGGCGAGGCCGCGACAGCACACCTTACTCATTATGCGTAGAAATCGCGCAAGCCCGGGGAATATCCCTTGACTGGCTGTTGCTGGGCGAAGGGCCGGTTTTGAGACAAACAATTACTGATTCTTCGCAGACTGGTCAGGAAAACACCACACGGGAAAACACCATTCTCGCGCTCTGGCGTTTGCTCGACGAAAACGATCGCTGCGCCATACAAAACGCACTCGAGGAAAAGCAACGACTACGTGATATGGAACTCAGGCTTTCCGAAATGGCCACCATCCTGGCAACACTCAAACTTTCGAATGAAACCTGATGAACTGTGTCATCCGAAGTTGCATGACTTCCCGTTCCGGATATCAAGACAACCCCATTCACGGACCATCATCTTCGTCCTCTCAGGTGTCGAATGATTTCGCCGATACCGGCACCATCGACCCATTGCATGAGCTTGATGCTGATGGGAATAACGATCAGCGCGCAAAGAAAGGCCGTTACACCTTCCGTCAGAAATGGCGCCAGCGGATGTGCGACAGGCGTAAAGAGGTAACCGACACCCGCAGACAGCAACCATGAACCGATGCGCTGCCAGGCCTTGAAGCTGGTGCGAGTGGTAGTGACCAGCCACGCGCCGAGCATCGCACCGAACAGTACCTCGCCATTGACCACTGGCAGCGTCGCAATCCCCATTCCCAACATGAGCCCATTGATGCCGTTGTATGCCGAATCAGTCAGGCTCATGCGCACCTCGCGCAACGACCGAATCCACCTGGATCGCTCCCGACTCGATCGCCCTGAGCAATGCGCAGGTGCGGGAGCTGACGTCGAACTTTCGGCGAATGTTGGCGAAGTGAAAATTGACGGTAGATTCCGTGCAATTCTCGATCCTGGCGATTTCCCAGGAAGTTTTGCCCTTGAAACACCACATCAGGACTTGCGTTTCTTTGGCCGTCAGTTTCGCCTTGGGCTTGCTTCCCTCAGCGCCATTGGCTGCACGTACCAAAGAGTCAATCGATTGTCGGGTTGCCATAAGAATCCCTCTTCGCGGGAACGCCCGTCGCTGGGCGTCCACTGTTGGAGAGAAATACTGACGACAAGGCTGAACCCGGACAATTGACGGGCGTTGTAGCGGCGAGCGCTACACAACGCCAGGGAGGACTTAGCCGAGTACCACCAAGCGGTTCGGCAGTTCATTGCGCACATGGGTTACGGGCACGTGCACCTTGAGCAGCTCGCCGCAGGCTTCGACGCAGCTGACAAAACCTTGCAACGTCTGCCCCTGCTTCACCTGCTGGGTGAAGGTGGCGACGATGGCATCCCAGTTCTTGTTGTCCAGGCGACTGGAAATGCCTTCATCCACCAGAATCTCCACATAACGCTCGGCTTCGGAGACGAAAATCAGAACACCGGTGCTGCCTTCGGTGTGGTGCAGGTTCTGCTCCAGGAACTGCCGGCGCGCCAGGTTCGAGGCGCGCCAGTGGCGCACCGAGCGCGGGACCAGATGGGTAGTGACTTTCGGCAGACGGAACACCAGGCACAGGACGATGAAGATGGCCCATTGCACCAGCAGCAGGCTGTGCAGGGTCAGCCAACCGGTGAGGTAATGCACGATGCCCGGCACCAGCAGCGCCAGCAGGCTGGCCCACAACAACGGGATGTACGCATAGTCGTCGGCGCGGGCCGCGAGCACGGTCACCAGTTCTGCGTCGGTGTCGCGCTCGACCCGGGCGATTGCCTCGGCGACTTTGCGTTGTTCGTGTTCGGTCAGTAATGCCATGTCGTGAATTGCCTGCTCATTTTTATGATCACCAGCCGCCGGACGAACCGCCGCCGCCGAAACTGCCTCCACCGCCGCTGAAGCCTCCGCCTCCACCGCCGCCGCCAAATCCACCACCGCCAAAACCGCCCCCGGATCCTCCGGAGCCGCCCCGGCCGGCGGGAAGGATACCGAGCATCTGACACACAAAAACAGTCAGGATGAACAGCATCACCAAAAACACCAACAAGCCGGGATGCCGCGAGACGAAATCGTCCCCTGGATCGCCTCTGGACTCATACGCCGTGGAGGGTTCGTCCAAGGGGTTGCCGCCCAGCACCACCAGCATCGCCGCCACGCCGTCGCTGATGCCTTTACTGAAGTTACCGGTCTTGAATGCCGGGGTGATGACCTGGTTGATGATCACTGAACTCTGGGCGTCGGTCAGGCGATCCTCCAGGCCATAGCCGACTTCAATACGCAACCGGCGCTCGTTTCGGGCGATGATCAGCAGCGCGCCGTTGTTCTTGTCCTTCTGCCCGATACCCCAGTGGCGGCCGAGCTGGTAACCGAAATCGGCGATGTCGGTGCCCTGCAAGTCCGGCAACGTCACGACCACAAGCTGCTCGCCGGTGGCCTGTTCATGGGCCTGAAGTTGTTGGTTGAGCTGCTCGCGCACCACAGGCTCGATCATCTGCGCGTTGTCGACCACCCGCCCGGTCAGCGCCGGAAAACCCAGTTCGGCCCGGGCCGTGATCGCCACCACCCACAACAACAGCATCAGGCCCGTTTTCAACACGCGCATTGGCTACCTCTTCCGTAGTGACGCACAAGCTGTACTCAGAACTTGACCTCAGGGGCCTTTTCCGAACCCGGCGTGGCTTCGAAGGTCTCACGCACCGGCAGGTCGCTGTACATCACCGTGTGCCACAGGCGACCAGGGAAGGTGCGGATCTCGGTGTTGTATTTCTGCACCGCGAGGATGAAATCGCGCCGGGCCACGCTGATGCGGTTCTCGGTGCCTTCGAGCTGCGACTGCAGGGCGAGGAAGTTCTGGTTGGCCTTGAGGTCCGGATAACGCTCGGAGACCACCATCAAACGACTCAAGGCGCCACTGAGCTGATCCTGGGCCTGTTGGTACTGCTTGAGTTTTTCCGGGTTGTCCAGGGTCGAGGCATCCACCTGGATCGACGTGGCCTTGGCCCGCGCCTCAATCACCGCGGTCAGTGTCTCTTCTTCATGTTTTGCGTAGCCCTTGACCGTTTCCACCAGGTTGGGAATCAGGTCGGTGCGCCGCTGATACTGGTTCTGCACCTGGCCCCAGGCGGCCTTGGCCTGTTCATCGAGGGTCGGGATATTGTTGATGCCGCAGGCGGTCAGCAACGTGGCCAGCATCAGCAGCGTGACGACCTGCAAACGCGAGCGATAGGTTGGACTTGCATTCATCAGGATGTCGCTCCCTTGTACATTCATGAAAAAACCGACCGTAAAACCTTCTGGGCCGGCTCTTGGGGCATAATCGCCCGCGCCTCTGGATTGCAACGGGCCGATGGGCTAAAAAGAGGCCCTGCGTGAAAACGCATCCGCCACCTGGCTGTCGTTTTTTGGCTCTGGTTTTTTTGAGCCTGCACCCGAACAACAATAGACGCTCCCTAAATTTTGGCTGGCCGGCGTGCATATCGCCGTTTGGGCCCTTGAGAAAACTATTCATGAAGAAGCTGTGTTTGCTGGGCCTGTTCGTCAGCCTGGCCAGTCATAACGTATTGGCCGCCACGACGCCCGCACCCCTGGAGAACAAGGAAGCCTTCGTCAGCAACCTGATGAAGCAAATGACCCTCGATGAAAAAATCGGCCAGTTGCGCCTGATCAGCATCGGCCCGGAAATGCCTCGCGAAATGATCCGCAAGGAAATCGCGGCGGGCAACATCGGCGGTACGTTCAACTCGATCACCCGTCCGGAAAACCGGCCGATGCAGGACGCCGCCATGCGCAGCCGCCTGAAAATCCCGATGTTCTTCGCCTACGACGTGATCCACGGCCACCGCACCATTTTCCCGATCCCGCTGGCCCTGGCCTCGAGTTGGGACATGGATGCCATCGGCCTGTCCGGGCGCATCGCCGCCAAGGAAGCCGCGGCTGACAGCCTCGACATCACCTTCGCGCCGATGGTCGACATCTCCCGCGACCCCCGCTGGGGCCGCACCTCCGAAGGCTTCGGCGAAGACACCTACCTGGTGTCGCGCATTGCCGGCGTGATGGTCAAGGCGTTCCAGGGTACTGGCGCGAACGCGGCCGACAGCATCATGGCCAGCGTCAAGCACTTCGCCCTGTACGGTGCGGTCGAGGGTGGCCGCGACTACAACATAGTCGACATGAGCCCGGTCAAGATGTACCAGGACTACCTGCCACCGTACCGCGCCGCCATCGATGCCGGCGCTGGCGGGGTCATGGTCGCGCTGAACTCGGTCAACGGCGTGCCGGCCACCGCCAACACCTGGCTGATGAACGACCTGCTGCGCAAGGAGTGGGGCTTCAAGGGCCTGGCCGTCAGCGACCACGGGGCGATTTTCGAGCTGATCAAGCACGGCGTTGCCGCCGACGGTCGCGAAGCGGCGAAGCTGGCGATCAAGGCCGGCATCCACATGAGCATGAACGACACCCTGTACGGCAAAGAGCTGCCAGGGCTGCTGAAGTCCGGCGAGATCCAGCAGAGCGACATCGACAACGCCGTGCGTGCGGTGCTCGAAGCCAAATACGACATGGGCCTGTTCAAGGACCCGTACCTGCGCATCGGCAAAGCCGAGGACGATCCGGTCGACACCTACGCCGACAGCCGCCTGCACCGCGCCGAGGCCCGTGATGTGGCACGCCGCAGCCAGGTGTTGCTGAAGAACCGGAACGAGACCCTGCCGCTGAAGAAGACCGCGACAATCGCGCTGGTCGGTCCGCTGGCCAAGGCGCCCATCGACATGATGGGCAGCTGGGCCGCCGCGGGCAGGCCTGCCCAGTCCGTCACCCTGTTCGACGGCATGACCAACGCCCTGGGCGATAAATCGACGCTGATCTACGCCCGTGGCGCCAACATCACCAGCGACCCGAAAATTCTCGGTTACCTGAACTTCCTCAACTTCGACGCCCCGGAAGTGGTGGATGACCCGCGTCCGGCGAACGTGCTGATCGACGAAGCGGTGAAAGCGGCCAAGGATGCGGATGTCGTCGTTGCCGCCGTTGGCGAGTCCCGTGGCATGTCCCACGAATCGTCGAGCCGCACCGACCTGAACATCCCGGAAAACCAGCGCGAGCTGATCCGTGCCCTGAAAGCCACCGGCAAACCGCTGGTGCTGGTGTTGATGAACGGCCGCCCGCTGACGATCCTCGAGGAGAAAGAACAGGCCGACGCGATCCTCGAAACCTGGTTCACCGGCACCGAAGGCGGCAACGCCATCGCCGACGTGCTGTTCGGCGACTACAACCCGTCGGGCAAACTGCCGATCAGCATCCCGCGTTCGGTCGGCCAGATTCCGACCTACTACAACCACCTGACCATTGGCCGGCCGTTCACCCCGGGCAAGCCGGGCAACTACACCTCGCAGTACTTCGATGACACCACAGGCCCCCTGTACCCGTTCGGTTACGGCCTGAGCTACACCGAGTTCAGCCTGAGCGACATGGCGCTGTCGTCGACCACGTTGAACAAGACCGGCAAGCTCGACGCCAGTGTCACGGTGAAAAACACCGGCAAGCGCGACGGCGAAACCGTGGTGCAGTTGTACATCCAGGACGTGGCAGGCTCGATGATCCGCCCGATCAAGGAACTGAAGAACTTCCAGAAGGTGATGATCAAGGCCGGCGAACAGAAGGTCGTGCACTTCACCATCACCGAGGACGACCTGAAGTTCTACAACACCCAGCTCAAGTACGCGGCGGAACCGGGCAAGTTCAACGTGCAGATCGGCCTGGATTCAGAGGATGTGACGCAGCAGAGTTTTGAGTTGCTCTAACCCCGTTACACCGCAATACAAATGTGGGAGCGGGCTTGCTCGCGAAGACGGAGTGTCAGTCGAAATCATCGTTGACTGACACTCCGTC
>NZ_JBYSYZ010000013.1:0-138662 GCF_058783925.1 Pseudomonas sp. FW305-70 | reverse complement strand
GCGGTATGTCAGTCACAGTAAAGTCGCCTGACACTCTGCATTCGCGAGCAAGCCCGCTCCCACACAGGAACCTGTGTTTGACGCTTAGTTGCTGATCGCCAGAATGCTCGCCTGGTACGCCCCGACAAACACATCGAAATCACCAACCTCGTTCTGTTCCAGCTCAGCCTGTTGAGCCAGCGATGAACGTGCCAGTTCTTCAAACCGGGTTTGTTCCTCGGCTGCCAACGGCTCACTGCGGAAGAACTCGGCATGGGCCTGGCTCTGGCGCAGGGAGAACTGGGCAAAGCTCTCCTTGTGCTCGGCCATCGCCGCCAATACCTGGGCCGACGGCGTCAGGGACGGGTCCCGGACCTTGGCCATCTGGGCGTCCAGCGCCTTGCTGTGGGCATCGCCGCCGTGGCTCTGGTCGAGCATCGCCGCCAGCGGAGCGATTTTTTCCAACAGCTCACCGGCCCATTCCTTCAGGTCAACCGGCTGACCGTCGCGTTGCAGTTGCAGGCCTGGACGACGACCTTCCTTGACCACGCTGAGGAAGTTCGAGGTCGCATTGCCGCAGCTGGTGTTGGTCAGCAGCGGGCTTTCGTTGAGCGCGCAGTACAGCAGGAACGCATCGAGGAAGCGCGACTCGGTAAGGTCAATGCCCATCGGCAGGAAGGGGTTGATGTCCAGGCATCGCACTTCGACGTACTGGATGCCCCGGGCCATCAGCGCCTGGATCGGCCGCTCGCCGGTGTAGGTCACGCGTTTCGGGCGGATGTTGGAGTAGTACTCGTTTTCGATCTGCAGGATGTTGGTGTTGAGCTGTACCCACTCGCCATCCTGGTGGGTGCCGACTTCGACGTACGGCGCATATGGCGTGGCCACCGCTTTGCGCAGGCTGTCGGTGTAGCTGGCCAGATCGTTGTAGCACGGCGTCAGGCCGGCCTGGGCGTTGCTCTGGTAACCCAGGTCGCTCATGCGCAGGCTGGTGGCGTACGGCAGGTACAGGGTGTGCGGGTCCAGTTGTTCCAGCTGGTGCGAACGGCCGCGCAGGAAGCCGGCATCCAGCGCTGGCGACGCACCGAACAGGTACATCAGCAGCCAGCTGTAGCGGCGGAAGTTGCGGATTAGCGCGATATAGGACGACGACTGGAAATCGCGGTCGCTGCCGACAAAGCCTTCGGCCTGCCTGAGCAGCGGCCAGAGTTTTTCCGGCAGGGAAAAGTTGTAGTGGATGCCGGCAATGCATTGCATGGTCTTGCCGTAACGCAGGGCCAGGCCCTTGCGGTACACGTACTTGAGCTGCCCGATGTTGGACGTGCCGTAATAGGCGATCGGGATATCTTCCTCGGCCGGCAACGGGCACGGCATCGATGGGCTCCACAGGTACTCGTTGCCGAGCTTGCTGTAGGCAAAACGGTGAATGCTGTCCAGGCTCGCCAAGGTGTCCGCCGGGTCTGGCAGGGCCGGCGTGATGAACTCCAGCAGCGACTCGGAGTAGTCGGTGGTGATCTGTTCGTTGGTCAGCGCGGAACCCAATTCTTCCGGGTGCGGCGTTTGCGCCAGGCGACCTTCGCCGGTCACGCGCAGGCATTCACGTTCGATGCCGTGAAGGCACTGTTCGAGCAGAGAGAGGTTAGCGCGCTCGCCGAGCAGGGCCAGGCGGCGGTTGAGAAGTTCGCTCAAGTTGGATTCCTTCACGCGTCAGTCGCCCCAATATGGGGGTGGGCAAGACGGTCTACAAGGGTGAAGTTAAAACTGGCGTTTTCGCCTGGTTTTGGAACTCGCCGCAATCATTGTGGGAGCGGGCTTGCTCGCGAAGGGGTCGTGTCAGTCGATAGAGATGTCAACTGACAGACTGCATTCGCGAGCAAGCCCGCTCCCACAGTTTGCGTTGCGCTGAAATTAACTCAAATCGATGACATCTAGCTACAGGACAGCGAACGTGCCTTGTGCTTTTGCGACCAGTTTGTCGCCCTGCATCACATCGGCTTCGACTACCAATGTGCGGCGACCCGGGTGGATCACCCGCGCCGTGCACATCACCTCGCCTTCGGATACGGCGCGGATGTAGTTGATCTTGCACTCGATGGTCGCGCTCTGCTGGTCAAAGCCGTGGGTGCTGGAACAGGCCAGCCCCATGGCAATGTCCACCAGGCTGAACAAGGCCCCGCCATGCAGCTTGCCGCCGCGATTGCGCAGCTCGGGCTCCAGCGCCAGGGCGACTTGCGCCACCCCGGTTTCCAGGCTGTGCAAGCGGCAGCCGAGCAGCTTGAAAAACGCGCTTTCGGTCAGCCCGGCGGGAATGTCCATCAGCGTTTCTTCAACTGCTTGGCATTGGCGAACAGCGAAGCCATGGCGTTGTTGCTCGGTGCTGCCGCCGTGGTTTCCTTGCGCGGTGCAGTGTTCTGGGATTGGCGTGGCGCCGACCCCGGACGCGCACCGCGAGCGCCGTCGATTTTCTCGCCCGGGGTATCGCTCATGCGCATCGACAGGCCCACGCGTTTGCGCGGGATGTCGACTTCCATGACCTTCACTTTCACCACGTCACCGGCCTTCACCGCTTCGCGCGGATCCTTGATGAATTTCTCCGAAAGCGCGGAGATATGCACCAAACCGTCCTGATGCACGCCGATATCGACGAAAGCACCGAAGTTGGTCACGTTGGTCACCACGCCTTCGAGGATCATGCCCAGTTGCAGGTCCTTGAGGTCTTCGACGCCTTCCTGGAACTCGGCGGTCTTGAACTCGGGGCGTGGGTCACGGCCGGGCTTGTCCAGTTCCTGAAGGATGTCGGTGACCGTTGGCAGACCGAAGGTTTCGTCGGTGAATTTTTTCGGGTCCAGGCGCTTGAGGAAACCACTGTCGCCAATCAGCGAACGAATATCGCGATCGGTCTCGGCGGCGATACGCTGCACGAGCGGGTAGGCTTCCGGGTGCACCGCGGAGGCGTCCAGGGGATTGTCTCCGTTCATCACGCGCAGGAATCCGGCGGCCTGCTCGAAAGTTTTTTCACCGAGGCGCGCGACTTTCTTCAGCGCGGCGCGGGTCTTGAACGCGCCATGCTCGTCGCGGTGGCTGACGATGTTCTGCGCCAGGGTCGCGTTGAGACCGGAGATGCGCGCCAGCAGCGCCACGGACGCGGTGTTCACGTCGACGCCGACGGCGTTCACGCAGTCCTCGACCACTGCATCCAGGCCACGGGCCAGTTTGAGCTGCGACACGTCGTGCTGGTACTGGCCGACACCGATGGATTTCGGATCGATCTTCACCAGCTCGGCCAACGGGTCTTGCAGGCGACGGGCAATCGACACGGCGCCACGGATCGACACGTCGAGGTCCGGGAATTCCTTGGAAGCCAGTTCCGATGCCGAGTAAACCGATGCACCGGCCTCGGAGACCATGACCTTGGTCATCTTCATCGCTGGATATTTTTTGATCAGCTCGGCAGCGAGCTTGTCGGTTTCACGGCTGGCGGTGCCGTTGCCGATGGCGATCAGGTCCACCGAGTGCTTGGCGCACAGGGCGGCGAGTACAGCGATGGTCTGGTCCCACTTGTTGTGCGGCACGTGCGGGTAAACCGTGGCGTGATCCAGCAGCTTGCCGGTGGAATCAACCACCGCCACCTTGCAGCCGGTGCGCAGGCCAGGGTCGAGGCCCAAAGTGGCGCGCGGGCCGGCCGGGGCCGACAGCAGCAGGTCGTGCAGGTTGTGGGCGAAGACGTTGATCGCTTCGGTTTCCGCGCCATCGCGCAGCTCGCCCAGCAGGTCGGTTTCCAGATGGGTGTAGAGCTTGACCTTCCAGGTCCAGCGCACCACTTCGCCCAGCCATTTGTCGGCGGCGCGGTTCTGGTTCTGGATGCCGACATGCTGGCCGATCATGCCTTCGCACGGGTGCATGGTGCCCGGCAGTTCGTCGCCGACTTTCAGCGCGGAGCTGAGGATGCCTTCGTTGCGGCCACGGAAAATCGCCAACGCGCGGTGCGACGGCATGCTTTTCAGTGGTTCGTCGTGTTCGAAGTAGTCGCGGAACTTGGCGCCTTCCTCTTCCTTGCCGGCAATCACGCGGGCACTGAGGGTGGCTTCCTGCTTGAGGTAGTTGCGCAGCTTGTCCAGCAGGCCGGCGTCTTCGGCGAAGCGCTCCATGAGTATGTACTTGGCGCCTTCGAGGGCTGCCTTCACATCGGCCACGCCTTTTTCGGCGTCGATGAAACGTGCGGCTTCGGTTTCCGGGCTCAGGGACGGGTCGTTGAACAAACCGTCGGCCAGTTCGCCGAGGCCGGCTTCCAGGGCGATCTGGCCCTTGGTGCGGCGCTTTTGCTTGTACGGCAGGTACAAGTCTTCGAGGCGGGTCTTGGTGTCGGCGAGCTTGATGTCGCGTTCAAGTTGCGGCGTCAGCTTGCCTTGCTCTTCGATGCTGGCAAGGATGCTGATGCGCCGTTCGTCGAGTTCTCGCAGGTAGCGCAGGCGCTCTTCCAGATGACGCAGTTGCGTATCGTCGAGGCTGCCGGTCACTTCTTTCCGGTAACGGGCGATGAAGGGAACGGTAGAGCCTTCATCGAGTAGCGCGACGGCCGCTTCGACCTGTTGTGGGCGTACACCGAGTTCCTCGGCGATGCGGCTGTTGATGCTGTCCATAAAACCACCTGACAAATTGTGAAAGCAGGCTCGCAGGCGCAAGGATAAGGGCTCGGCGAGTCTGGTTGAGCGGCCTGGCCTGCGCCGCTACCTGGGTCAAAAGGTATCCCGTTGACCCGTGAAATCGAACAATTACTGCCGACGCCATGAAAATAAATGGCGTCTGTCTGTAGTACCTGTCTGATGTTGCCTGACACAAAAGGCCGCGCATTATAACCAGCGTTCTGTCGTTCGGGGGCATCACGGGTTGCCGGTGCAATGGCCGGTTTTCTGGCACTAAAGGAAAAATCTGCTAACAATGCACACGGTGCGTATAACGGCAGCTACGCCATAATGCGCGCCGAGATCAAAGGAGCATCCAATGAGCAGCACTGCACAAACTGCTGAAGGCGAGAAAATTCTTATCGTTGACGACGATCCGGGGCTGAGCAGCCTGCTGGAACGTTTTTTCGTCAGCAAGGGCTACCGCGCCCGCGCCGTACCGAACACCGAGCAAATGGATCGCCTGCTGGCGCGCGAAGTGTTCAACCTGGTCGTCCTCGACCTGATGTTGCCCGGCGAAGACGGTTTGACCGCCTGCCGCCGCCTGCGCAACGCGAACAACCAGATTCCAATCATCATGCTCACTGCCAAGGGCGACGAGCTGAGCCGCATCAAGGGCCTGGAACTGGGCGCCGACGATTACCTGGCCAAGCCGTTCAACCCGGATGAGCTGATGGCTCGCGTCAAGGCGGTACTGCGTCGCCAGTCGGCCCCGGTGCCAGGCGCCCCGGGCAGCGAAGACGAAAGCGTGACCTTCGGTGACTACGAGTTGTCCCTGGCCACCCGCGAGCTCAAGCGTGGCGAAGAAGTGCACATGCTCACCACCGGTGAATTTGCGGTCCTCAAGGCCCTGGTGATGAACGCGCGTCAGCCGCTGACTCGCGACAAACTGATGAACCTGGCCCGTGGCCGCGAGTGGGATGCCCTGGAGCGTTCCATCGACGTGCAGATTTCCCGTCTGCGCCGGATGATCGAGCCCGATCCGTCCAAACCGCGTTACATCCAGACTGTCTGGGGCGTGGGTTATGTGTTTGTTCCGGATGGTACCGCCACCAAGTGATTGGCGATGTGTAGGAGCGGGTCATGCGGACACCGGATCAATCGATCCTGTCCGCAGACTCGCAAACCGCAATATGCGAGCATCGCTCTCTCCTGCAAGTGTTTAACGGTTAACCATGAAAACCCCCGTTTGGTTCCCCCAGAGCTTCTTCTCCCGCACCCTTTGGCTGGTGCTCATCGTCGTTCTCTTCTCCAAGGCGCTGACCCTGGTTTATCTGCTGATGAACGAAGATGTGCTGGTGGACCGCCAGTACAGCCACGGTGTCGCCCTGGTGCTGCGCGCCTACTGGGCGGCTGATGAAGAGAACCGCGCCAAGATCGCCGATAGTGCACCCCTGATTCGGGTAGTGGGCGCCGGTGTCCCGGAAGGCGAGCAACATTGGCCATACAGTGAAATTTACCAGCGACAGATGCAGACCGAGTTGGGGCCGGACACCGAAGTGCGACTACGCATGCATTCTCCCCCGGCATTGTGGGTTCGTGCGCCGAGCCTGGGCGAAGGTTGGCTGAAAGTGCCGTTGTATCCGCACCCGTTGCGTGGCCAGAAAATCTGGAATGTGCTCGGCTGGTTCCTTGCTATCGGTCTGCTGTCCACGGCGTCTGCGTGGATCTTCGTCAGCCAGCTCAACCAGCCTTTGAAGCGTCTGGTGTATGCCGCGCGGCAACTGGGCCAGGGGCGCAGCGTGCGCCTGCCGATCAGCGATACGCCCAGTGAGATGACCGAGGTTTACCGCGCCTTCAACCAGATGGCCGAAGACGTCGAACAGGCCGGTCGCGAGCGTGAGCTGATGCTGGCCGGGGTTTCCCATGATTTGCGCACGCCCTTGACCCGCTTGCGTCTGTCTCTGGAGTTGATGGGCGATCGCACCGACCTGACTGAAGACATGGTGCGCGATATCGAAGACATGGACGCGATTCTCGATCAGTTCCTGGCGTTCATTCGCGACGGGCGTGATGAGTCGGTGGAGGAGGTTGACCTGAGCGACCTGGTCCGCGAAGTCGCGGCGCCCTATAACCAGAATGAAGAGAAAGTGCGGCTGCGCCTGGAGCCGATTCAGCCGTTTCCATTGCGTCGTGTGTCGATGAAGCGACTGCTGAACAACTTGATTGGCAATGCGTTGCATCATGCCGGCAGCGGTGTGGAGGTGGCGGCGTATGTGTCTGGGGATGTGAGCGCACCATACGTGGTGCTGAGCGTCATGGACCGCGGTGCCGGGATCGATCCGTCGGAGCTGGAAGCGATCTTCAACCCGTTCACCCGTGGTGATCGTGCCCGGGGCGGGAAGGGCACCGGGTTGGGGCTGGCGATCGTCAAGCGCATTGCTTCGATGCATGGCGGGAATGTTGAACTGCGTAACCGTACCGGTGGTGGGCTGGAAGCGCGGGTGCGCTTGCCGTTGGGGTTGATGTTGCCGAGGGATGCGGTTTAAAACCTGATTTTTTCAGTGGGGCTGATGGCCCCTTCGCGGGCAAGTCGGATCGCCGCACCGCCGCTCCCACAGTGATTTTGGCTAGCCGAAATATCGCTATCAACCCAAAACCCTGTGGGAGCGGGCTTGCCCGCGAAGGCGGCCTCCCAGCCGCCACAAAAACCAGGGTTAACCCTTACCCTTGGTCCGCGTCATATTCGGCCCGCCATTCTTCTCCAGATGCTCAATGATGATCCCCGCCACATTCTTGCCAGTGGTGGTCTCGATCCCTTCCAGTCCCGGCGACGAGTTCACTTCCATCACCAGCGGCCCGTGATTGGAGCGCAGGATGTCCACACCCGCCACCGCCAGCCCCATGACCTTGGCTGCGCGCAAGGCCGTCATGCGCTCTTCAGGCGTGATCTTGATCAGGCTCGCGCTGCCGCCGCGATGCAGGTTGGAGCGAAACTCGCCGGGTTTGGCCTGGCGCTTCATCGCCGCAATCACCTTGTCTCCGACGACGAAGCAGCGAATGTCTGCACCACCGGCTTCCTTGATGTACTCCTGGACCATGATGTTCTGCTTGAGGCCCATGAACGCCTCGATCACCGACTCTGCGGCGGTAGCGGTTTCGCACAGCACCACTCCAATGCCTTGGGTGCCTTCCAGCACCTTGATCACCAGCGGCGCGCCGTTGACCATTTCGATCAGGTCGGGAATGTCATCGGGGGAGTGGGCAAAGCCGGTCACCGGCAAGCCGATCCCGCGACGGGACAGCAATTGCAGCGAACGCAGCTTGTCCCGCGAGCGGGCAATGGCCACCGATTCGTTGAGCGGGAACACCCCCATCATTTCGAACTGGCGCAGCACGGCGCAGCCATAAAAAGTCACGGACGCACCGATCCGTGGAATCACCGCATCGAAACCTTCCAGTGGCTTGCCGCGGTAGTGGATCTGCGGCTTGTGGCTGGCGATGTTCATGTAGGCGCGCAGGGTGTCGACCACCACCATTTCATGGCCGCGTTCAGTACCGGCTTCAACCAGGCGGCGGGTGGAATACAGACGCGGGTTCCGCGACAGCACAGCGATCTTCATGCAACACCTGTGGAGGAGGTAGATACCGGGAACACCGGCTTGTCTTGTACATACTTGATGCCCGGATTGACCACCAACTGGCCGTGGATCAGGGCTTTGGAGCCGAGCAGCAGGCGATAACGCATGGACTTGCGGCAGGCGAGCGTGAACTCGACCCGCCAGACCCGATCACCGAGGGCCAGGGTGGTGCTGATCACGTATCGCACCTGCGCGTGACCGTTTGAGCTTTTAATGGTTTTCATCGTCACCAGCGGTGCTTCGCAGCGTCGGTGGCGCAGTTGTACGACGGAGCCCAGGTGGGCGGTAAAACGCACCCACTGCTCACCATCGCGCTCGAACAACTCGATGTCGGTGGCGTGGAGGCTTGAGGTGCTGGCACCGGTGTCGATTTTTGCCCGAAGACCGGCGACTCCCAAATCCGGGAGCGCCACCCACTCGCGCAGACCGACAACGGTCAAATGGTCAAATGTCTTCAAAAGTGCTCAACCGGTAGAAACCGCTCGGGCCGCACGCGGCCGGATTCGCGGTATTCACGCAGAATAATGATTAAAAGGCGACAGATATCTACAGCCCGGATTTCCAGCCTCGCCAGGAGGTTATGGAATGTCGGTATTGTAATCCGAGCCGGTGAAATTCTTGGTACGTCAGAAACGGTAGTACAGTTCACCAATATTTCAGAATGAGGAAATTCCATGGCACAAAAAAGCGAAGAGGACGACAAAGTCCGCCTCGATAAATGGTTGTGGGCTGCACGATTCTACAAGACCCGCGCGCTGGCCAAGGCGGCGATCGAAAGCGGCAAGGTGCACTGCCGGGGCGAACGCTGCAAGCCGGGTAAAGAGCCACGGGTCGGTGACGAGTTTGTGATCCGTACCGGCTTCGAGGAGCGCACGGTGGTGGTCCAGGCGTTGTCGATCGTTCGCCGTGGCGCACCGGAGGCGCAGATGCTGTACGCCGAAACGGAAGCCAGCATCGCCAAGCGCGAAAACGCCGCCGCCGAGCGCAAGGCAGGCGCCCTGGGCGTGAGCACCGATGGCAAACCGAGCAAGAAACAGCGACGGGATCTGTTCAAGTTTCGTGGCAGTAGCAACGAATGAGTGACCGGGTCCGTCGATCACTCAAACAGGCAACGACTTGTAATTGTGCTTGCGCGTAGCCATATGGGGTAATTCGCCTACCCTAAACGAGCCATTGGCAGTGCCATTCGTCGTAAAGCGCACACAATCGCCCGCCTGTAAGCCATAACCAGACAGCAAGACGCTATGGCGCAAGGCGCGACCTCGAATTCTGTAATCACTTTTGTCACCACTTCAGATACCCAGACTTATGACCGACCTACCGGATAACGACTTCACCCAACGCTTCATCTTCGATGACAGCGACACCCGTGGCGAGCTGGTCTCGCTGGAGCTCAGCTACGCCGAAGTCCTGGCCAAACACGCCTACCCGCAGCCGGTTGCGCAACTGCTCGGCGAGCTGATGGCGGCTGCATCGTTGCTGGTCGGCGCGATGAAGTTCGATGGCTTGCTGATTCTGCAAGCCCGCTCCGAAGGCCCGATCCCTCTGCTGATGATCGAGTGCTCCAGCGAGCGCGACATCCGTGGCCTGGCCCGTTACGACGCGGACCGTATTGCTCCCGATGCCACCCTGGCCGACCTGATGCCCGATGGCGTCCTGGCACTGACCATCGACCCGAAACAGGGCCAGCGCTATCAGGGCATCGTCGACCTCGATGGCGCCACCCTGTCGGAATGCTTCACCAACTATTTCGTCATGTCCCAGCAAGTCGGCACACGTTTCTGGCTGTACGCCGACGGCCGTCGCGCCCGTGGCCTGCTGCTGCAACAGCTGCCTGCCGACCGTTTGAAGGACGAAGACGAGCGCGCCGCCAGCTGGCAGCATCTCACCACCCTGGGCGGCACGCTGACCGCCGATGAACTGCTGGGCCTGGACAACGAAACCGTGTTGCATCGCCTGTACCACGACGAGCAGGTGCGCCTGTTCGATGTACAGAAGTTGCGCTTCCGTTGCAGCTGCTCGCGCGAACGTTCGGCCAATGCGCTGGTCAGTCTGGGTGTGGAAGATGCGCAGCAATTGGTGGTCGAACACGGTGGCAACATCGAAATCGATTGCCAGTTCTGTAACCAGCGCTACCTGTTCGATGCCGCCGATGTCACCCAATTGTTCGCCGGCGCGGGTATCGAGACGCCGTCAGATACCCGTCACTAAAACGGTTCAGCGCAGGTAAATTCACTGGCTACCGCCGGATTAACGCCGTTACGACAGGAGGGGCCTACTTTTTTTGGGCTTTTCTGGCATAATCCGGCCCACTTTTTTCGCGGTAGTAGTGCACGACTTTCTACTACAAAAACGTTTGGAGCACTCGGCCACTGGCCGACGGGGAACCTCATGACGCAAGCCAACAATGCCGTGTACACCGATCTGAGTGTTGATGATCTGGTTAAAGAAGCCCTCAATCGCGGTGAAGGCGAGCTTGCCGATACCGGCGCACTGGTTGTTCGTACCGGTCACCGTACCGGCCGTTCGCCAGTCGATCGTTTCATCGTTGATGAGCCGAGCACCACAGGCGCCATCGCCTGGGGCCCGATCAACCGCAAGTTCCCGGCCGACAAGTTCGACGCCCTGTGGGACCGTGTTGAAGCTTTCAACAACGCGCAAGAGCATTTCGTTTCCCACGTGCATGTAGGTGCGGCTTCCGAGCATTACCTGGCCGTGAAGATGACCACCCAGACTGCCTGGCAGAACCTGTTCGGCCGTTGCCTGTTCATCAACCCGGCTCAGTACAACCCGGCGGGTCGTGACGAGTGGCAGGTCCTCAACGTTGCCAACTTCGAATGCGTGCCAGAGCGTGACGGCACCAACTCCGACGGCTGCGTGATCATCAACTTCGCACAGAAGAAAGTGCTGATCGCCGGCATGCGTTACGCCGGTGAGATGAAGAAAGCCATGTTCTCGGTGCAGAACTTCCTGCTGCCGGCTGCCGACGTACTGCCAATGCACTGCGCCGCCAACATCGGCGAAGAGGGCGACGTGACCCTGTTCTTCGGTCTGTCCGGCACTGGCAAGACCACCCTGTCCGCCGACGAAAGCCGTTACCTGATCGGTGACGACGAACACGGCTGGGGCGAAGGCGTGGTGTTCAACATCGAAGGCGGTTGCTATGCCAAGTGCATCGACCTGTCCGAGAAGAACGAGCCGGTTATCTGGAAAGCCATCAAGCACGGCGCGGTACTGGAAAACGTCGTTATCGACGATGCCAAGCACGCCGACTACGCCGATGTCAGCCTGACCCAGAACAGCCGCGCCGCCTACCCGCTGGAGCACGTTGCCAAGCGCTCCGAGAAGAACCTCGGTGGCGAGCCGAACGCTGTGATCTTCCTGACCTGCGACCTGACCGGCGTGCTGCCGCCAGTGTCGATCCTCAACGAAGAACAAGCGGCCTACCACTTCCTGTCCGGCTACACCGCACTGGTGGGCTCGACTGAAATGGGTTCGGGCAGCGGCATCAAGTCGACCTTCTCCACCTGCTTCGGCGCACCGTTCTTCCCGCGTCCGGCTGGTGAATACGCTGAGCTGCTGATCAAGCGCATCCGCGGCTTCGGCTCCAAGGTCTACCTGGTCAACACCGGCTGGACCGGCGGTGGCTACGGTGTCGGCAAACGCTTCAACATCCCGACCACCCGTGCCGTGATCGCAGCGATCCAGAGCGGCGCGCTGATCGGCACCGAGACCGAGCACCTGGACACCATCAACCTCGACGTGCCAGTGGCCGTACCGGGCGTTGAGACTGGCCTGCTGAACCCGCGCAACACCTGGGCCGACAAGCCATCCTACGACGAAGCCGCCAAAGCACTGGCCGGCCTGTTCATCGAAAACTTCAAGAAGTTCGAAGTGAGCGACGCGATCAAGGCTGCGGGTCCAAAGTTGTAAGTGCTGGATTGAGCTAACGAAAAAGCCGCCCTTCGGGGCGGCTTTTTTGTGCGCGTCGTTACAATCCTTCCAGCGCCTGCGTGTCCCAGCGTTGGGTCTTGATGGCCCGGTAGAGCATGCCGATGGTCAATGGCACCTTATTGCCGCGACCCTTGGCTTTTCGCTTTAGATTCATATCGTGGCCGTCGGGCTGGAAATAGCGATAACTGTCGAAATCCACGAAATCGATGGCGAAGTGGTCTTCCAGGGTTTCGATCAGGTGTTGAGCATCGGCACCGTTGCAGCCCAGGTCGAAGTTGATCGAGGTGTTGAAACTGATAGTTTTGCGTTCGGGGAAGCCGAGTTCTTCATGCAGCAGTTGCATGAGTTGCTGCATCAAGTGGTCGTCGGGGAGGTTGGGGGCGAGGTTCATTGCGGGGAGTGCATCCGATGTTGGAGCGGGAAACGGTCAAGTATGTGGAGCATTCAACGGGTCACCAATGCAATGCTCGAAAATAGCTTCAAGACCACGGTAGTCGCAGGCCACCGCAGTGATATTCGCGGGTACCCATACAGCGTCTTTTATCAGCCACCAATCTACTGCAAAGCCGGCATTAATGATGATCTGTTCGAATAGGATCCTTTGAGCGCGACCGTTGCCCTCACGAAAAGGGTGAACGACGTTAAGATCACCGTACGATTCAGCAATCCTCTCGACTAGTTCGGTTTTACTGGTTCCGACAAACCACGAAGCACCCTCCATGACGCGAAAAATTTTCTCGGTTTCAGGGGCAATTCGGTCTGCGGTACAAAAAAGTGTGTCGCCTTTGCGGATATTGACAGTTCGCAGCAATCCCGCCCATTCGTAGATATCTGAAAACAAGGTCTTATGAATGTGTTGTAGAAGGCTAAGGTCGTATGGAGGGGGGAGGAGGCGAAAATTGCTGACGGCAATTTCTGAGAGTTCTCGCTCCGCTTTTTGTAGCTGTTCTTCGTCTTGGATATTGAGCAAGTTACGCAGAACGTCGCTACCTGGGTAGCAATAGGGGTCTTGTCAGACCCCATATTTATCCACCATTAACGTGGGTTCTGACGATATTTTTCGAGCACCGACTCCCGCGTCGGCAGTGGTTTTTCTGCGTCTGCACGGGAAGTATTGAAGCCTTCAAGGCGCAAGCTCGCCAGATAGTTTGAACGGCGCACCTTGTCGTAATAATCCTGCTTTTGCTGGAAAGTCAGTTCGCTCATGACATCTGCCTCTTTAGTGCAATGACCCAGTGTAGCTCAAAGGATTTGGTCGATAGACCGGTATTTTTGATGTTTCGCGGGGTTGACCATTTCCATGCACACCATGGGAATAAGGCCGGCGATAACCGCGCATGAACTGCCATTATTCCAGCTGTAATGCGCTTTAACAGCCAGAATAATGCCACTTACCTACTCCTTTTTCATCGCAAGCAAACCGGCACCAATGGGCAGGCGGCTTACTTGCGAGTGCATGGCGTCAGACCGGGGCTTTCCAGTTCAACATTCGTTGCTGGGCAACCTTGAGCAGGTCGCAGCCGTCTTGGGTCAGGAGATAAAGTGCGTGGGTGATGTGGGGAATGTCTTCGACGTCACCGTCCTTGAAACTTTGGCAGTGCAGGGTTTGGAGGAGCTCGCTGGAAGCTCGGATGCGTTGAAGTGCGGCTTCGAGGATGTCTTGGGGGTTGGCTTCTGTGTCGATGATTAGCGGTGTAGTGTCGGTGAGGTTGGTGTGGAGCGGCAGGTAGCGTTCGTTGGTGAACGGATTCCATTTGTTCATTGTGAGAATTCTCAAGTGCTTTAGAAAAAACCGCCATAATCGTGACCAAGCGATGGGAGGCGGACTGTGTTCGGGTTGGTCAAACCGGTGAGAACTCACATTGCCGGTACGCCCGAAGACGTCCCGAACACAGCCACCATATAGCGTGCAAACACTTGAGGTGTCGCAGCATACATCGGAAGCAAAATGAGTTCCCTATTCGGGTGACCAAACCCGGTCGCTGATTTGGCAGCGACAGCCCGGACTATAGGATTGAGTGGCTGGTCATCGATAGCCGATAAGGTGTCTTGTTTTGTAGGACCTTGCCGAAGCTTTGATAGGGCGTTGCTGACGGGCTTATCTCTTGCGCAATTTTTCGCGTTTGATTGCCATCAAGCGTTTAGCCTCTTCATTTGGAATGGAGGGGCGGGAATCGTCTAGGCCGGCTTGTACTTGGGCTTTGAACCATGCGTCGTAGGCTGCTTGTACGAGCGGTTCTTGGGTATCGGGTATTTTGTTTTTCATCTGGCTCACCGCGTTATCGTTTTTCGCGAGCAAGCCCGCTCCCACAGGGAGTTGTGGTGGGGCAAGCAACGTGTTTCGGCAAGCGCTGGCGGGCGATGTCGAGCAGGTCGTTGCCGTCCTGGGTCAGCAGGTACAGGGCGCTGACGATATTGGGGATGTCACTCGCTTCGGCCTGTTTGAAGCAGGTGCAATAAAGGGTTTCGAGCAGGTCGCTGGCGGCGCGGATGCGTTGTCGGGCGGCGTCGAGGATCTCGTAGGGATCGGCCTCGGTATCGATGACCAGCACCGGGGTTTCGCTGTAGCGGGTCTTTAGCGGGTGGTAGCGGGTTGTTAGTGAGTCGCGGTTTTTCATTGAGTGCGTCCTGTGCGAAATCGGCAAGTGTTCCCGGCAGGCCGAGACACTGTTTTCAGCCGCGCAGGAAACTATAGGAGGGTATGGCGTTGGGGGACAAGACGGCTGAGGTCGACAGGCTTTGTAAGGGTTTTGTCATATTTGGAGGAAGGGGACTACAGGTTGTTGCTGGTTTTTCAACGTGAAATGGCGAGAGGTAAAAATGCTTACAGCGTTCTCAGTCGCTTCGCATTACCTCTCGGTAGAGGGTGCCTCGGACAATGTCGGGTGTTTCGAGTTTTACAGTGGCTGTGCTGACCTCTTCGTCGGAGCGCCGCCCGGAGCCAGCCCGCTCCCACAAGGGGCCTGAGTCGTGTGGGTGGTTCAGACTGGTGAGGTTGTCTCGACGCTGCCGAACGACCCCTACAGGCTTACTCGGTCATGACTTCTGGCGCTTGGCGCGAGGCTGCTTCCAGATCCATCAAGCCTCTACCGTACGCTTCACTGTTGGCATAGAGGCCAGTCCGGTTCGCCGTCGCCAGCAGACGCTCGCGCACTTGCTGCGCAGTGAGCTCGGGGTAACGACTTTGCAGTGCCGCCAATGCTCCGCTGACCAGCGTGGCAGCAGGCGAGGTGCCAGCTGTCTGGGTGTAGGTGCCATCCTTGTTGGTGGTCAGCAGGCCTTGCCCTGCACCGGAGTCGCCACCCGGTACAGCAATGCACCAGGCTGCCGCCACGCCACAATAGTTGGATTTGGCATTGATGGCGCTGCCGTCGTTTTTCAACGCAACCACCGCGATCCAGCCTTTTTCCAGTTCGGGTAGGGCGACAGGCAAGCCGGGTTCAGCCAAGGGTTCTCGTTTCAGTTCATTGCCGGTAGGGAAAACAAAGACGGCGCCGTCCTCAACCAGTTTCCGCGCGGTCACCAGTGATTGCGGCATGACTTGCTTGTAACGCGCCTCGTTGATTTCGGTCGCAGGAATGGCGTTGGCCCACGAGTTGTTGAGGATGCGCGCGCCCTTGTCGAAACCTGCTTGCCAGGACTGAGCGATTTCACGGTCGAAGAAAAAGGGTTCGTTGTCGTCGCCGAAGCGATAGGGGATCAGCTGTGCGTTGAACGCGACGCCGTGCATGCCCTGATTATCCTTGTTGGCTGCGAGGATGCCGGCCATCTGGGTGCCGTGACCGACCCGATCAAAAGTGCCGACCTGATTCTCGACATGGTCAAAACCCGGATCACGGAGCCTTCCTCGAAACGCCGGCAGGCTGCTGTTCAGACCCGAATCGATCAGTGCGACAGCTACATCCTGGCCGGTGCCGCCGCGGGCATAAAGACTTGATGCGTTGACAATCGCCAGACCTTTTTGGGCCTGATACTCCGGCGTTTCAAATGCTGCTGTGTTCAGGGAAGGCTGTTGCGCGACGGTCAGGCATCCGTTCAAAAGAAGGGGGAGTGCGAGGGTGCAGGCAAGCGGAAAAAAGTGTTGTGGGGACATGGTCGTTCCTTGATAAAGATCCGCGTATCTCAGGCTTCCTGCATGATGGATACCTGGCGGAAGTTGATGGCGGTAAACCATACCGGGTGATGTAAGGCCGAGATCAGTGGGCAAAGTGCCTCCTGTGTTTCAACCTATGGCCAAGGGGCGGTGGGTTGGGACGCTGTATCATCCCGTAGCGTTTTCGCCCCCGACCTTTTCTCGACTCGCTGCAATCGCCGGCTAGGCTTTTGACTCCGCAGCGGTCAATGGAGTGACAGCTTATGCACAACACCCTGGAACAGGTTTTCGGTTATCCACAGTTTCGACCCGGTCAGGAGGCGGCCGTCAGTGCCGTGTTGGCCGGGCGTTCGGCGGCGGCGATTTTCCCCACCGGTTCCGGCAAATCCCTTTGCTACCAATTGCCGGCGTTGTTGCTGCCGCACCTGACGCTGGTGGTCTCGCCGTTGCTGGCGTTGATGCAGGATCAACTGGCGTTCCTGCAACGCCACGGCATCTCGGCGGGCAGTATCGATTCGGCCCAGAGCCGCGATGACGCCAGCGATGTCATGGCTCGGGCAAAATCCGGTGAACTGAAGATTCTGATGATCTCGGTGGAACGCCTGAAGAACGAGCGCTTCCGGCATTTTCTGCAGCAAGTACCGATCTCGCTGCTGGTGGTGGACGAGGCGCATTGCATCTCCGAATGGGGGCACAACTTTCGCCCGGACTACCTCAAGCTTCCCGACTATCAACGCCAGTTCAATATCCCTCAGGTGCTGCTGCTGACCGCAACGGCGACGCCCAGGGTCATCGCCGACATGCAGGCGAAGTTCGCCATCGCCACCGACGATGTGGTAACCACCGGTTTCTATCGCCCGAACCTCAATTTGCTGGTGGAACCGGTTCGTGGAGCGGACAAGCGCAGACGCCTCGTCGAGTGGATGAGCCTGCGTGCGGACCAGCCCAGCATCGTCTACGTCACCCTGCAAAAAACGGCGGAACACATCGCCGAACACCTGAACCGCAACGGCATTCAGGCCGAGGCCTATCACGCCGGGTTGCCTCATGAACAACGGGAAGCGATCCAGCGCCGCTTCATGGGCGGGCAGTCCAATTGCATCGTTGCCACCATCGCCTTTGGCATGGGCATCGACAAAAGCGACATCCGCAATGTGGTGCATTTCGACCTGCCCAAATCCATCGAAAACTACAGCCAGGAAATCGGTCGCGCCGGGCGTGACGGGCAGCCGTCGGACTGCCTGGTGTTGGCCAACCGCGACAGCCTCAACGTGCTGGAGAACTTCGTCTACGGCGACACCCCCGAGCTCGATGGCATTCGTTGCGTGCTGGACGAGATGCTTGCCGCAGCACCCGAAGGGCAGTGGGAGTTTCTGCTGGGGCCGTTGGCGGATCAGAGCAATATTCGCCAATTGCCGCTCAAGACCTTGCTGGTGCAACTCGAACTGCGCGGGTTGATCGCACCGCGTTACGCCTACTACGCCGAGTACCGTTTCAAGTATCTGGAGGAGCCCGAGGCACTGTTGGCGCGTTTTGAAGGCGAGCGCAGGGATTTTGTCGCTGCGATCATCCAGACCTCCAGCCGCGCCCGGACCTGGGCTACGGTGAATTTCGAGACGTTGCACGAGCAGCATCAGGCCGAGCGCAGTCGGGTGGTCAAGGCGCTGGACTACTTCCAGGAGAAGGGTTGGGTGGAGCTCGAAAGCAAGCAGATGACCGAGGTCTACAGCGTGCTGCAAAGCGGGTTCGACAGCGCCGCGTTGAGCGAAGAGCTGCACAGTTATTTCACTCGGCATGAACACACCGAGATCGCGCGGATTCACGCGATGCTGGATCTGTTCGCCACCGACCGTTGCCTGGGCTATCGCCTGGCCGAGTATTTCGGCGACCACAATGCTCCGCAGCAATGTGGTCATTGTTCGGTGTGTCATGGGCATGTGGCGCGGCTACCGGCACCACCAGAGTTGCCGGCGCTTGTGGATAAAAATTTCGAAGCGTTGTGTGGCGACTTTATCCACAGGCACGAGCAGCACACGGACAACGTGCCTTCGGCTGAACGCGTGACGCGGTTTCTGTGCGGGATCAGCGTGCCGCTGTTCACCAAACTCAAGGCACGGGCGATTCCCGGATTTGCGGCGCTGGAAGATTATCCGTACGCCGAGGTACGCGGGTGGGCCCAGCGGCATCTGGCAGGCTGAACCACAACCCTTGTGGGAGCGAGCTTGCTCGCGATGAGGCCGGCACATTCAACAGTGATGGTGACTGACAAATCGCCATCGCGAGCAAGCTCGCTCCCACAGGGATTTACGGTGTACTCAAAGGGCTATATCCATCCGCTGAATGTTGCTCATCACAGGAATAAATTTCAAAAATGTGCAGTGGCTGACTATGGTGGTGGCTGTCTTCGGATCGCCAACAAGAGAACAAAACATGAGCCAGACACCGTCGAATATTCAGCGCGCCGCCGTCATCGGCGCGGGCACCATGGGCCGTGGCATTGTCATGTGCCTGGCCAACGCCGGAGTGGCCGTGCAGTGGGTCGACAACAATCCGCAAATGCTGGAACAGGCAATGGCAACCGTGGCGGACACCTATGCCCACAGTGTGCGTCAGGGCCGCATTGATCAGGCAGAAGCCGACGCCCGTATCGCGCGCGTAACGGCGGCCGATGGTTATGTGGCCATCCGCGATGTCGACCTGGTCATCGAAGCGGTGTACGAAAACCTTGAGCTCAAGCAGAAAATCTTCCGTGAGCTCGATGGCCTGCTCAAACCTGAGGCGATTCTGGCGAGCAATACTTCGGCGCTGGACATCGACGCTATCGCGGCAGTCACACGCCGGCCACAGCAAGTGCTGGGCCTGCATTTCTTCAGCCCGGCGCACATCATGAAGCTGCTGGAGATCGTCCGTGGCGCGCAGACTGCTCCGGCAGTCCTTGACGCGGCGCTGACGCTCGGCCAGCGCATGGGCAAGGTCAGTGTAGTGGCGGGCAATTGTGACGGTTTCATCGGCAACCGCATGCTCAATACCTATGTGCTTGAGGCGCGGAAAATGCTGCTCGAAGGGGCTTATCCCTACCAGGTGGACGCAGCGCTGCAAGGGTTCGGTTTCGCCATGGGGCCGTTCCGCATGTTCGACGTGGTAGGCGTCGACCTGCAGTGGCGAGCACGGCAACTGTCCGGTGTCGGGCAGGACGCGCCTGAAGTTCAGGTGGACAATCGACTGTGCGAGATGGGACGTTTCGGCCAAAAGAGTGGCAACGGTTTTTACCATTACGAACCGGGCAGCCGGCAGGCCGAGCACGATCCGCAGGTCGATGCACTGGTGCTTCAAGTCAGTGAAGAGCTGGGATTTCAGCGTCGCGAGATCGGCCCGGAGGAGATTCTCGAGCGCTGCTTGCTGGCACTGGTCAACGAAGGCGCGAAGATCCTGCAGGAAGGCATTGCCGGATCGGCTCGGGATATCGATCTGGTCTACCTCAATGGTTACGGTTTTCCGGCGGACAAGGGCGGGCCGATGGCCTGGGCGGATCAACAAGGGCTGGCGGATATCCATCGGCGCCTGATCGATCTTGAGACGCGTCAGGGCGATCACTGGAACCCGGCGCAGTTGATTGGAGAGTCGGCGGTGGCGGGCAAGGGCTTTGCTGACATGTGATTGATGTGGCGCCTGCAAGGCCGCCTTCGCGAGCAAGCCCGCTCCCACATTGGATATCGGTCGTACACAAAATTTGTGTTCACCGAAGATCAATTGTGGGAGCGGGCTTGCTCGCGAAGAACGATAACGCGGTTTTCGCCTTAGACTTGGTGAACTCATTCCAGGATGCAACGCCAATGCCCCAACGCACCGACTACCCCCACTTCCAGCCCATCACCACCCGCTGGCACGACAACGACGCCTACGGTCACATCAACAACGTCACCTATTACAGCTTCTTCGATACGGCGGTGAACACTTACCTGATCGAAGTCGGCGGCCTGGATATCCATGACGGCGAGGTGGTGGGGTTCGTGGTGAGCTCCTCCTGTGATTACTTTGCGTCCATCGCGTTCCCGGATCGTATCGAGATCGGTCTACGCGTGGGCAAGTTGGGCAACAGTTCGGTGCAATACGAACTGGCCGTGTTCAAGCAAGGCGAGGATGAAGCCTGTGCGGCAGGGCGCTTCGTGCATGTGTTTGTCGATCGCGGGTCGAATCAACCCGTGGCGATTCCTGCCAGGTTACGCGGGGCGCTGGAGCGTCTGGTGGTTCAGTAAGGCAAAAAAAATCGCAGCCCTTGGGCTGCGATTTTTGTTGTACTGATCAGCGAGGCGCTCGAGGCCTTAGTCGCGGTAGTACTTGTGGCGGTGCTTGCGATGGCCATAGGCATGGCCGCGGCCTGGATGGCCGTCACGGTAGTAACGACGATCACCATGGCCGCGATACGAACGACGATCGTCGTCGTCATCATTATCGTACTCTTTGCCCATGTAGTTACCCAGCGCGCCACCGGCGCCGCCGCCTGCTGCTGCGCCGATCAGGCTGCCGGTGGTGCCGCCCACGCTGCGGCCGACCACGTTACCGCCCGCGGCGCCCAACGCACCGCCAATGGCCGCTTCGCCACGGCTGTGTTTGTTTGCGCCGACGGCACTACCACCCGCGCCGCCCAGGGCCGCGCCGATGGTGGAGCCTGTACTGCCGCCTAACGACTGACCGACGACCGAGCCTAGAACCCCGCCCAATGCGCCGCCTACACCGGCTTCGGTGGTGCCGCCAGCAGACGCGATACCGCTGACCAGGCCAAGGGACAACAAGAGAATCGAGGAGAACTTCATGGAGGAACCTCAAGGGGATGACGGCGCGATCCTGAGGCTCTGGAATGGGCGTGACAATCGAAATCCGACGAATAACACGACTTGTATACAATATTGCAAGTTGCTGTTTTTTGGGCGGAACTTAACGTTTTTTTGCCGGTCTTTTACTACTTCGCAAAGGCCGTTTCCATGAGGAAACGGCCTTTTTTGTGGGTGAAAGGAAAGTACAGAATTCGGAAAGTCTGTTGTTTGATCTACCGCATTCGCGAGCAAGCCCGCTCCCACATTTGATCTTCAGCGAACACAAATTTTGTGTACGCAAGAGATTCAATGTGGGAGCGGGCTTGCTCGCGAAGAGGCCGGCTCAGGCGACGCGTTACGCAGACCTGGCCATGATCAACCCGGTCTCGCTCGCCGCTTCCAACCGGATCGCCACGAACTTCGATGTCGGGGTATGGCTGCCATCGCCGGTGCTTTCCAGCGGCACCAGCGGATTCACTTCCGGGTAGTACGCCGCCGCTTGCCCGGCCGGGATGTCGAATGCCAGCAGTGTGAAGCCCTTCACCCGACGTTCGACACCATCGTCCCAGAGCGAAACGATGTCAGCCTTTTGCCCCGGTTTGAAGCCCAGGCGAATGATGTCGGCCTCGTTGACGAACAACACGTCGCGTTGTCCCTTCACCCCGCGATAGCGGTCATTCAGGCCGTAGATCGTGGTGTTGTACTGATCGTGGGAGCGCATCGATTGCATGATCAGGTCCGGCAGCACACCGGTGGCGCGGGTGCGTTCGTGCACCAGGTCTTTGGGCAGTGCGTTCGGGCGGAAGTTGGCCCGGCCCGAGGCGGTGCTCCACTTGCGTGCGCCGGCACTGTTGCCCAGGTAAAAACCGCCGGGATTCTTGACCTTCTCGTTGAAGTCGTTGAAACCGGGAATGGTCTCGGCGATCAGGTCGCGGATGCGGTTGTAGTCGGCCACCAGCCAGTTCCAGTCCACCGGGTGGCTGCCCAGGGTCGCGGCAGCGATGCCGGCCAGGATCGCCGGTTCCGAGCGCATCTGGTTCGACAGCGGCTGCAACTGGCCATTGGAGGCGTGGACCATGCTGAACGAGTCTTCGACGGTTATTGCTTGCGGGCCTTCGTTCTGGATATCGATGTCGGTGCGGCCCAGGCACGGCAGGATCAACGCGTCCTTGCCGTGGGTCAAATGGCTGCGGTTGAGCTTGGTGCTGATCTGCACGGTCAGGTCACAGTTTTGCAAAGCCTGGAACGTGCGCGGGCTGTCCGGCGTGGCCTGGGCGAAGTTGCCGCCCAGGCCGATGAAGACTTTCGCCCGGCCTTCGGCCATGGCATGAATCGCCTCGACCACGTTGTGGCCGTTGTGGCGTGGCACCTTGAACTGGAAGCGGCGCTCCAGGGCATCGAGAAAGGCTGCCGGCGGACGTTCGTTGATGCCCATGGTCCGGTCGCCCTGCACGTTGCTGTGACCCCGCACCGGGCACAGGCCGGCACCCGGGCGGCCAACGTTGCCGCGCAGCAGCATCAGGTTGGCAATCTCCTGGATGGTCGCCACCGAATGGCGATGCTGGGTGATACCCATGGCCCAGCACATGATGACGTTCTTGCCCTTGGCGTACATGCGCGCCGCTTGCTCGATCTCGACCAGGGTCAGGCCGGACTGCTCGACGATCTGCTCCCACGGGGTGTCGTCGATGGCCGCCAGGTACTCCAGCACATTGACGCTGTGCTCATTGAGGAAGTCATGGTCGAACACCGCGGGTGCGCCGGTTTTCTGTGCGTCGCGCTCCCACAACAAGATAAATTTCGCCATGCCGCGCATGATAGCCATGTCACCGCCCAGGGCCGGGCGGAAGAACGCGGTGTTGGTCGGTTTGTCGCCGTTGGTGAGCATTTCGATCGCGTGTTGCGGGTGCTGGAAACGTTCCAGGCCGCGTTCCTTGAGCGGGTTGATGCACACCACTTGCGCACCGCGTTTCACCGCTTCACGCAGCGGTTCGAGCATGCGTGGGTGGTTGGTGCCGGGGTTCTGGCCCCAGACGAAAATCGCATCGGCGTGTTCGAAGTCGTCGAACGTCACGGTGCCTTTGCCGACGCCGACACTTTGCGACAGCGCCACACCGCTGGCCTCGTGGCACATGTTCGAGCAGTCAGGGAAATTGTTGGTGCCGTAGGCGCGCACGAACAGCTGGTACAAATAAGCCGCTTCGTTGCTGGCACGGCCCGAGGTGTAGAACTCGGCCTGGTCCGGGCTCGACAAGCCGTTCAGGTGTTTGGCGATCAGTGCAAAAGCGTCGTCCCAACTGATCGGTTTATAGCGGTCCGTTTCGGCGTCGTAGCTCATCGGCTCGGTCAGGCGACCCTGGTATTCGAGCCAGTAGTCGCTCTGCTCCAGCAACGAAGTGACGCTGTGTCTGGCGAAGAATTTGGCGTCGACACGGCGCTTGGTCGCTTCCCAGTTCACCGCCTTGGCGCCGTTCTCGCAGAACATCACCATGCCCTTTTCCGGAGAATCGCCCCAGGCGCAACCCGGGCAGTCGAAGCCACCGTTCTGGTTGGTCTTGAGCATGATGCGCAGGTTTTTCAGTGCGTTGTCGCTGGTCAACCAGGCCTGGGCCACACTGATCAGAGCACCCCAGCCACCGGCAGGACCTTTGTAGGGCTTGTAGCGAGGGACGGGGGTCTGGTCGGCTTGACGGTGTTGACTCACGCTTGATTCTCCAACGTTGGGCTGTAGACCCGCGGCGCATTCTTCTGTGGCAAATGGATGAGGTTGAGGTTGTGGCGCCGAGCCCATTGCACGGCAAGGCCCGTGGGCGACGACAGGCTGACCAGGGTCTGGATGCCGGCGCGCAGGACTTTCTGGATCAATTCGAGACTGCAGCGGCTGGTGACAATCGCCAGCCCGCCGGCGGTCGGGATGTTTTGGCGGACAAGGGCACCGATCAGCTTGTCGAGGGCGTTGTGTCGGCCTATGTCTTCGCGGCCCATCAGCAACTCGCCCTGGTCGTTCATGAACACCGCTGCGTGCACCGCACCGCAATGCTGGCCCAACGGCTGGAAGGCGCCGATGCGCTGGCGCAGGCCATCGAGCCATTCAACGGGTGGCAGCGGGGCGCCGGGCAATACCTGAAGGTCCGGCAACGCCTGCTCGACCGCTTCTACGCCGCACAGCCCGCAACCGCTGGTGCCGGCCAGTTGCCGACGCTGCTGCTTGAGGTTCCAGAAGGCGCGATTGGCGATGGTCACTTGCGCGTATTGCGCCGAGCCCGAGCCGCTCAGTTGCAGGTCGTAGATGTCCGTGGCGTCCTGGATGATGCCGCTGCCCAGGCTGAAGCCGACAATGAAGTCCTCCAGATCCGTTGGCGTTACCAGCATGACCGCCTGGCTGATGCCGTTATAGGCAATCGCCAACGCGACTTCCTCGGCCAGCGCGGTGCTGTCCGATTCGACGCTTTCCGTTTCGGTGGGGCGGAAATTGCTGTAGCTGTACGTCTGGCTGGCGGCGGGCGCGGGCGTTTCGAGGGCAGGCGCCGCGCAGGCAGGGCGCTTGGTGTTCATGGCATCACCCACGGTTTGATCAGCTTTAAGACTAGGCGCGGCAAACTGTCGCGTCTAATCGCTAATACTGATCTACCGATAGATGCCGTCGATCAAGCGCTCGCCAGTGATTGCTGATAGATCGCGAAACAGGCTTCCGCCAAGGCCGAGCGTGGCGCGCTGCGACGCATGATCAGCCCCAGGCGGCCAAGGGTCTGGGCGTTCTCGATCGGTTGCAGGCGCAAGTGTTCGGTCAGTCCTTCGAGGCCGCCGTCCAGGGGCATCACGGCGCAACACAGGCCGCCGTGCACGGCTTGAAGCAGTTGATGGACGGCATCGGTCTGCAGCAAGGGTTGTGGGGTGAGGCCGCGGCTATGGAAGTTATGGTCGATGGACTGGCGAAAGTGCATGCCGCTGGTGAGCATGCCCAGTGGCAGTTCGATCAACGATTCCCAGCTCAGCGGCGCCTCGCCAAAGGTGAAGAAGCGTTGGTCGTAGAGCAGACCCATGCGGGTTTCGCTGAAGGCCAGGGAGTCGAAATGTTCGGCGTCCAGGCGTTCCAGGTAGGAAACACCGAGATCCAGGCGATTGTTCGCCAGTTGTTCGAGGATCTGTTCCGAACTCAACGCTGAAAGCTCGAAGCGCAGGTTCGGGTGTTGGGCGTGCAGGCGTTGCAGCAGGGGCAGCGGATCGAAGTTCGACAACGGCACCATGCCCAGGCGCAACGTGCCGACCAGATTGCCGCGACAGGCAGCGGCCTCGGCATACAAGCCGTCATAGGCCGCCAACACCGTGCGCGCCCAGGCCAGCACCCGCTCGCCCGGCGCGGTGAAGCCTTCGAAGCGCTGGCCGCGATTGACCAGCGGCAGCTCGAGTTCTTCTTCGAGGCTGCGCAGGCGCATGGACAGGGTCGGCTGGGTGATGTGGCAGCGTGCGGCGGCCTGGCCGAAATGGCGGGTTTCGTCGAGCGCGATGAGGAATTTCAGCTGCTTGATGTCCATCTTCGCTCCTGGGCGCGGGAAGGGGCGGATTCTATCGCAAGCGGGGTCATTGGTCGGGTTGGATTCGCAAGTGGCGGCCGTGGTCTAGGCTTTTGCGTCTGGAACCCCAACCCCAAGGAGAGTGCACCATGAGTCTTTTGAGCTTTGTGAAGGAGGCAGGCGAAAAACTGTTGGATTTGCTGACGCCAGGCAACGCCAATGCCAGTGAGCAGTTGAAGGAGCACATCAAAAAGGTCGGGCTGGGCAACCCGAATGTGCAGGCGACGGTCGATGGTGACAAAGTGACCGTGACCGGCGAAGTGGCAAGCCAGGAAGAGAAGGAAAAAATTCTGTTGGCCGTGGGCAATATTGCCGGGGTTGGCAGCGTGGATGATCAGATCACTGTGACCGGGCCGGTGGTGAAGGCCGCGGTGTTTGTCACCGTCGTGAAGGGCGACACCCTCAGCGCGATTTCCAAGCGCGTGTACGGCGATGCCAACAAGTACAACAAGATTTTCGAAGCCAACAAACCGATGCTGTCGCACCCGGACAAAATCTACCCGGGGCAGTCGTTGCGGATTCCCGAGTAAGTCGTCAAACCGCGTGATGGCCATCGCGGGCAAGCCACGCTCCCACAGAGTCTGAGCCGTTTCACAATGGATGCGAACGACGCAGATCCTGTGGGAGCGTGGCTTGCCCGCGAAGCAGGCGCCTCGGTATCAAAGTCCTGCAATCAAATCCCGATAATCCCCGACCGCCGCAAACTCCGCCGTATCCTTCGGCCCCTTGCGACTATCCGGCTCGCGCACGGCCAGCAAATGCGCCACACCAAAATCCCGCGCACTGCGCAGGATCGGCAAGGTGTCGTCGATGAACAGGCTGCGCGCCGGATCGAAATCGATATCGGCTTGCAGCGCATCCCAGAACTGCGGGTTTTCCTTGGGGAAGCCGTAGTCATGGGAACTGATCAGGCGTTCGAAGTAGGGTGCCAGTTCGATTTTTTCCAGCTTCAACGACAGCGCATCCCGATGGGCATTGGTGATCAGCACCACGCGCTTGCCGGCCCGTTTGATGGCCGTCAGA
This sequence comes from Pseudomonas sp. FW305-70, assembly GCF_058783925.1. Taxonomy (NCBI): domain Bacteria; kingdom Pseudomonadati; phylum Pseudomonadota; class Gammaproteobacteria; order Pseudomonadales; family Pseudomonadaceae; genus Pseudomonas; species Pseudomonas sp. FW305-70. The sequence goes on along the minus strand of NZ_JBYSYZ010000013.1, from coordinate 111,962 downwards.
AAGGTATCGGCATCCGGGCGCAGGGCGATCAGATGCGCGGTTTCCAGTTTCAGGTCGCGCACCGACAGCTTCAGTTCGGCACTCCAGAAGTCCAGGCAGTACCACTGCAACTGGCCGGCATTGCGCTCGAACAACGGCTGCAATTCCATCTCGGCCATGGCCCGGCTGACCCCGTGCAATTCGGCGTAACGCTGGGGCAGGTGCTCCATCCAGAAGTGGTTGTCGAAATGCAGGTCAAGCAACGTGCCGTCCATGTCCAGCAGAACGGTATCGATGTCGGACCAGGGTAATGAAGGCATGGCAACGTCTCGGGCAGTAGAAAGATTTCTGGCGTAAACAAACGGGAAAGCCGCGTTATAGTAGCGCGTTCACGCCAAGGAGCTTTGCATGCGCCAGAAACCCACCATACTCGCCCGCGAAATTGTCGCCACCAGTCGATTGTTCTGCGTGGAGGAGCTGAAGCTGCGCTTTTCCAATGGCGTGGAGCGTACGTATGAGCGCCTGGTTGGCAAAGGGGCCGGGTACGGCGCGGTCATGATCGTGGCGATGCTCGATGCCGAGCATGCGGTGCTGGTCGAGGAGTATTGCGGCGGCACCGATGAATACGAAATGTCTTTGCCCAAGGGTTTGATCGAGCCGGGCGAAGACGTGTTGGCGGCGGCCGAGCGTGAGCTCAAGGAAGAGGCCGGGTTCGGCGCGCGACAGCTGGAGCACCTGACCGAGTTGTCGCTGTCCCCCGGTTACATGAGCCAGAAGATTCAGGTGGTGCTGGCCACCGACCTCTACGAAGCGCGCCTGGAAGGCGACGAACCCGAGCCGATGCGGGTGGACAAGGTCAATCTGCGTGAACTCTCGGCGCTGGCGCAAAACCCGCAATTTACCGAAGGCCGTGCCTTGGCGGCGCTGTACCTGGCCCGAGACCTGTTGGCTCAGCGCGGAGCGTTCCAGTCATGAATTTCCCGCATCCGTTGATGGCACCGGTCATTGAGCTGGCCCTGCGAGCCGGTGATGCGATCCTGCCGTTCTGGCGTACAGGCACGGCCGTCACGGCGAAGGCTGATGATTCGCCGGTGACCGCTGCTGACCTGGCCGCGCACCACCTGATTCTGGCCGGACTGACGGCGCTGGATCCGGGCATCCCGGTGCTCTCCGAAGAGGACGCCAACATTGCGCAAAGCGTGCGGGCCGGATGGCAGCGCTGGTGGCTGGTCGATCCGCTGGATGGCACCAAGGAGTTCATCAGCGGCAGCGAAGAGTTCACCGTCAACATCGCCCTGATCGAAAACGGTCGGGTGGTGTTCGGCGTAGTGTCGATGCCGACCAATGGGCGTTTTTACGTTGGTGGTGCGGGGCTCGGCGCCTGGCGCGGCGATAAAGGTGGTACGCCCGTGGCGATCAAGGTGCGTGATGCATTAGCGCCCGGAGAGTCGTTCACCGTGGTGGCCAGCCGTCGCCATTCGAGCCCGGAGCAGGAACGTTTGCTGGCCGGATTGAGTGCCAGTCTTGGCGAGCTGCAACTGGCCAACATCGGCAGTTCGCTGAAATTCTGTTTGCTGGCTGAAGGGGGCGCGGATTGCTATCCGCGTCTGGCACCGACTTCGCAGTGGGACACGGCGGCGGCGCAAGGTGTGCTGGAAGGCGCCGGCGGTGAAGTGCTGGAGTTGAGCGGTGAGCCGTTCAGCTATCCGGCGCGGGAGTCGCTGTTGAATGCGTTCTTTCTGGCGCTGCCGGCGAAAGCGGCTTGGCGGGAGAAGCTGCTGGAATTGGCACGCTCCTGAGATTCACACCGTTCTGTGGCGAGGGAGCTTGCTCCCGTCGGGTCGCGAAGCGGCCCCCATGTTTTGTTGCGGCTACTGCGTAGCCGAGCGGGAGCAAGCTCCCTCGCCACAGGGTTTCTACTGATCTGAAGTTCAGCGGTGCAACACGTACTGCCCGACAAACCTCACCGCATCTTCATCACGACCTTCATTGACGACCCGCGTATGCAGCGTCAACCGCGCTCGGCTGTACCGCTGGAACGTGGTCAGAAATTTCTTCCAGATCACCGGATCCGGCGCCTGGCAAATGGCGTTGGCATCGCCCGTCACCGGCAGCGGATAGCTGATCTGCCCTTCCTGAATCACGATGTGCCCGTCCGTGATGCCTTCTTCCTTCAGGCGCAGATGCAGCCAGCCCCAACCGGCCAGGACCGCGCCGCAATACAGGCTGCCGCCGAACATGGTGCTCTTGTGGTTGACGTTGGCGTCCAGCGGCAAGTGCAGGCGCAGTTGCTGGTCATGCCAGTCGAGCACTTTGAGGCCCATGTCCCGGGTGAGGGGAATGTCGTGATGGAGGACTGATTCCAGTTGTCGACTGTCGCGGCTCATTCAGGGGGCCTCTTGCTTGAAGTGGATGATTGGACGGTAGCTCAGTCGAGGTCGTCAGGGTGGGCCGAAGCGCCACTGTCCGAGAAGCTCAAACCGTGCTTGCGCAGTTTGTCGTGCAGGGTCTTGCGCGGAATGCCGAGGGCTTCGGCGACGCTGCGCACGGAGCTGTGCGAGCGCGCGAGTTCGGCGGCGATGAGGGTTTTTTCGAAGTTCTCCACTTGCTCGCTCAACCCACCGCTGACCACTTCGGCCATAGGGCCAGCGCCGCCTTCCGGCGTGCTGTTGTCGAGGGCCAGTTCCAGCCCGAGGGCAAAACGCTCGGCCGCATTTTGCAGCTCGCGTACGTTGCCGGGCCAGGTGTGGCGCAGCAGCAAGGCACGTTGTCCCGGTTGCAGTTCATGGGGCGGCAAGCCGTGGCGGGCACTGGCTTCATCGGCGAAATACTGGAACAGCATCAGCGCGTCTTCGCCCCGTTCGCGCAAGGGTGGAATCCGCAGCGGCGCGACGTTCAGGCGGTAATACAAGTCGGCACGAAAGCGCCCTTGGTCCGCTGCCTGGCGCAGGTCTTCCTTGGTCGCGGCGATGATGCGGATGTCCAGGGGGATCTGTTGATTGCCGCCCAGGCGTTCGACCACGCGCTCCTGCAGCAAGCGCAGCAATTTGACCTGCACATCCAGGCTCATGCTTTCGATTTCATCGAGGAACAAGGTGCCGCCATTGGCGAATTCGAACTTGCCGATGCGGCGTTTCTGCGCGCCGGTGAAGGCGCCGGGCTCGTGGCCGAACAGCTCGCTTTCGACCACTGATTCGGCCAGGGCACCGGCATTGATCGCCACGAACGGACCGTTGCGACGGCTTGATAGATCGTGCAGCGCCCGGGCCACGACTTCTTTGCCGGCGCCGGTTTCGCCGAGGATCAGCACGTCGGCCTTGGTCGCCGCCAAGGCGCCGATCTGCTCGCGCAGGCGCAGCATCGAAGGTGAATGGCCAACCAGGCGGGCGCTCAGCTCGTTGCGGTCGCTCAAGGCCAACCGCAGGCTGCGGTTGTCCAGCACCAGCCGGCGCAGGGCCAGCGCGCGGCGCACGCTGTCGAGCAAGGCGTCGCTGGCGAACGGCTTCTCGAGAAAGTCATAGGCCCCGGCGCGCATGGCCTGCACCGCCAGTGGCACATCGCCGTGGCCAGTGATCAGCAGCACCGGCAATTCAGGGTCCTGGGCGTGCAGTTCGGTCAGCAGTTCCAGACCGTCCATGCCAGGCATGCGGATGTCGCTGACCACCACACCCGGCCAGTCGCGCTCCAGTTGCCCGGCCAGGCCCTTGGCTTCGGCCAGCGGCAGGATCTTCAGGCCGGCCAGATCCAGCGTCTGGCTCAAGGCCTGGCGCAAGTGGGGATCGTCGTCGATCAACACGACCTGAATGCGGTTGTCGATGGTCATGCACTTCGGTCCTCGGACGGTTGCAGGCTCACGCCTGGTGCGCCTGCGCGCAGCTTCAGGGTAATCAGGGCGCCGCCTTCCTTGTGGTTGGCGAACGACAGTTCACCGCCGAAGGCGCGCATCAGGGTTTCGCAAATCGCCAGCCCCAAACCCAGGCCCTGGGTTCGAGTCTTGGTGGTGTAGAACGGCTCGCTGGCGCGTCCAAGGGCCTCCATGCAAAAGCCCGGGCCGTTGTCGCGAATGTACAGGTTGACGCCTTCGGTCGTGGATTGGGCACTCAACCAGAGTTTGCGTGGCGGGCCTTTTTCCGTCAGGGCATCCAGGGCGTTGGCCAGCAGATTGCCGAGCACCTGGCGCAGGCGGGTTTCCCCGGCCTCGACCCACAGGGTGGCGGCGGGCAGATCACGGATCAGCTCGACGTCCATGCTGCGTCGGCGCTTGGCCAGCAAGGCCAGGGCATCATCCAGCGCCGGTTGCAGGGCCACGCTTTCCGGGGCATGCCGGTCGCGCCGGGCAAAGGCGCGCAGGTGGGCGATGATCGAGGCCATGCGACCGGTCAATTCGCTGATCAGCTTGAGATTGCCGCGGGCATCGTCGGTGCGCTGGTGGTCGAGCAATATCTCGGCGTTTTCCGCATAACTGCGAATGGCTGCCAGTGGCTGATTGAGTTCATGGCTGATGCTCGCCGACATGGTGCCCAGTGCCGACAGTTTGCCGGCCTGGACCAGATCGTCCTGGGCGCGGACCAGCTCCTGCTGGGCCTGCTCGCGTTCCAGTACTTCCTGTTTCAGGCGCCGGTTCAGGCCTTCGAGATCGCTGGTGCGCTCGGCGACCCGGCCTTCCAGTTCGCGGCGGGCCTTGGCTTCGAAAGCAATGCGATCAAGGTAATGGCGGCGGCGCTGCATCATCAGGCCAAGCAACAGCATCACCACCAGCAGCGTTGCACCGCCGATGGCCACCACCGTGCGCACCGGGCGGTCGATCAAGGTGCGCGGGGCGAGGATGCTGACATTCCAGCCGGTTTCGGCGATCTGCTGGGTCTGGGTCAGCCAGGCGTTGGGGTTGAGCTCCAGCGGTTTGGGATCGCGGGTTGGATAGGGCTGGATCGCAGTGATGGCTTTGCTTTCGGCCTCGCTCAACGGACGGGTCGAGCGGAATCGCCACTCCGGTCTCGAGGTGAGAATGACCACCCCGTTGTGGTCGGTCAGCAGCAGTTGTTCCGGGGTTTTGCCCCAGAGGCTTTCGGTGTGGTCGAGGTCGACCTTGACCACCAGCACCCCTACGATTTTTTCGCCATTGCGTACGCCGGCGGCGAAGAAGTAACCGCGCTTGGCGGAGGTGGTACCCAAACCAAAGAAGCGCCCGAGCCGCCCGGCCATGGCTTCGCTGAAATACGGCCGGAAGGAAAAATTGCGCCCGACAAAGCTGTCGTGTTTGTCCCAGTTGGAGGCGGCCAGCGTCTTGCCGGTGGCGTCCATCAGGTACATGACTTCGGCACCGGTCTGGGTGGCGATATTTTTCAGCAGGCGGTTGGCATTGCCCTGGGTGACGCCATCGTCCGGTGCACCGACAACAGCGCGCAGGGCCGGCAGGTCACCGAGGATTTGCGGCAACACTTCATAGCGGTGCAGGGTGCCCAACAGGTTGGCGACATAGAGGTCGAGGGTCTGACGATTCTGGCTGGCCAGTTCGCTGCGGTAATAGCGCTCGGCCAGGTGCTCCAGCGGCCACAGCAATGGCGCCAGGCACAGTGCCAGCAGGGCCAGGCTGCGCCAACGGGGTCTGGGGGGGAGAGTTGGTTTCATGAGCAGCATGCGCCTATGGGTACAGGCGCATTATGCCTAGGCTTGCCCGCCTTGGGTCAGCGGCATCTTGAAAGGCGAGTTTCAGCCGGTCTTTCAGGCAAAGACGTCGGCGTCCTTGAAAAACACGCCGGCCTGATCTTTAGCCGACAGTTGCGGTGTGCCTTCGAGTTGCCAGTCGATGGCCAGGTCCGGGTCGTCCCAGCGAATGCTGCGTTCGGCCGATGGCGTGTAGTAGTCGGTGGTTTTGTACAGGAACTCGGCAAATTCGCTCAGTACGACGAACCCGTGGGCAAAGCCTTCCGGGACCCAGAGCTGCCGATGATTGGCGGCGGACAGCCGCACGGCGACCCATTTGCCGAAGTGCGGCGAGCTGCGACGGATGTCCACGGCGACGTCCAGCACTTCACCGACGGTGACGCGGACCAGTTTGCCCTGGGTATTTTCCAGCTGGTAATGCAGGCCGCGCAGTACACCCTTCTGCGAACGGGAGTGATTGTCTTGAACGAACTCAGTGTCCACCCCGGTGGCCTCTTTGAAGGCCCGGGCGTTGAAACTCTCGTAGAAGAAACCACGCTCGTCACCAAAGACCTTGGGTTCGAGGATCAGAACACCGGGCAGGTCGGTGGTCACTACGTTCATGGTGGGCTCTCCAGTTGCATGCGTTTAATGGCCGCCATTCTTGCGCAAAGTGCCATTCGAGGCGAGTGCCAGAACCAAAACCTGTGGGAGCGGGCTTGCTCCGGGCGGCGTTCCGACGAAGGCGGAGTGACAGGCAACCTGAATGTGACTGACACGCCCTCTTCGCGAGCAAGCCCGCTCCCACAAATGCCCTCATAGCAGCTTGCGGGGGGTTGCGTATCGCCCGAAGCAGTGGCGATATAGGCGCCTAATAAAATTTCAGGGGTTGTTGTATGCCGCTCGCCACGTTGATTCATCGCGCCAGTTTGCCCAGCCCGCAGGTGTCTGCGGAGCAAGCGCTAGAGCTCCTGGAAGAACATTACGGGTTCAGCGGCAGACTTCAGGCCCTGGGCAGCCAGCAAGACCTGAACTACCGCGTCGACAGCGAGCGGGGACGTTTCGTCCTGAAAATCTGCCGTGGCGACTACTCGGTCGTTGAGCTTCAGGCACAGCATGCCGGGCTCAAGCATTTGGGCGCGCACCCCGATGTCCATGTGCCGCGTGTTATCGCGGCGAAAAACGGTGCAGACCTGCTGTCTCTGGACGTGGGTGGCCAGGCCGTGCACGTTCGTCTGCTCGACTACATCGAAGGCCAGCCGCTGACGAGCCTCGGTCATTTCAACCCGACGGTGGTGTCCGGTTTCGGTCGCCTGTGCGGTGAAATGGACCTGGCCCTGGCGGATTTCGACCATCCGGGCCTGGTGCGAACCCTGCAATGGGACGCCCGCCATGCTCACGCCCTGATCGCGCACTTGCTGCCGGTGATCAAGGATGAAGCCCAGCGCAAACTGATCGTCGAAGCGTCTGCACAAGCCGAGCGGCATTTGCAGCCGCTGGAAGCCAGGCTGCCGGTGCAGGCCATTCACATGGACATCACCGACGACAACGTGGTGTGGCAGCGCGATGCGCAACGCCATTGGCAACTGCAAGGCGTGATCGATTTTGGTGACCTGGTGCGTACCTGGCGCATTACCGATCTGTCGGTCACCTGCGCCGCGCTGCTGCATCATGGCGAGGGCGATCCGTTCTGCATTTTGCCGGCAATCCAGGCGTACCACGCGGTCAACCCCTTGCAACACGAAGAGCTGCTGGCGCTGTGGCCGCTGATCGTCGCCCGTGCGGCGGTGCTGGTGCTCAGTGGCGAACAGCAGGTCAGCATCGATCCGGGCAATGCCTACAGTCGCGATAACCTGGTCCATGAATGGGAAATCTTCCGGGTGGCCGCGTCGGTGCCGTTGGCATTGATGGAAGCGGCGATCCTCACTGCCGTCGGCCAGAACCTGCCCACCATCGGCAGTGAAGGCTTTGCACCGCTGTTGCCAAGTCTGGTGGGGCGAGAGTTCGCCTTGATCGATCTGGGGGTGCTCAGCCCGCATTTCGAGGCCGGGAACTGGGAGCAGGAGGGTGTCGATCAGCGCCTGCTGGATGAAGCGGCCGTGGCTCATGGTCTGGCGGCCAGTCGCTATGGACAGTACCGCCTGTCCCACACCCGCCCGGACAGCGCCACCGAACCGGACACTTGCCCCTTGCACGTTGAACTGCGTGTACCTCAGGGCACGACGGTCGAAGCACCGTTTGCCGGTGTGGTGCACCACCCGTCGACGGGCGTGCTGCAACTGGACGGCCCGCAATTGAGTGTGCGGCTTTGGGGTGTCACGCCGTCGCTGCACAGTGGCGCGGCACTGGTCAAAGGCCAGGTACTGGGTTCGGTCAGCGGGCCGTTGATCGTGCAGTTGAGCCGTGGCGCGTCGATCGATGCGCCGTTGTTTTGCACGCCATCGCGCGCCGCTGCCTGGCAGGCACTGTGCCCATCACCCGCGGCACTGCTGGGGCTGGCCTGTGATGCCGAAGCAGAACTCGACGGCGCGACCTTGCTGGCCCGGCGTGACGCCAGTTTCGCCCGTACGCAAAAACATTATTACGTCGACCCGCCGCGCATCGAGCGTGGCTGGCGCAACCATTTGATCGACATGCAGGGGCGTTCCTACCTCGACATGCTCAACAACGTCGCGGTACTGGGCCACGGTCATCCGCGCATGGCGGCGGTCGCCAGCCGCCAGTGGTCGTTGCTCAACACCAACTCGCGTTTCAACTACGCGGCCGTGGCCGAGTTCTCCGAACGCTTGCTGAAACTGTCCCCTGACGGCATGGACCGCGTGTTCCTGGTCAACAGCGGCAGCGAGGCCAACGACCTGGCGATTCGCCTGGCGTGGGCCTACAGCGGCGGCCGCGACATGCTCAGCGTGCTGGAGGCCTATCACGGCTGGACGGTGGGCGCGGACTCGGTGTCGACCTCGATTGCCGACAACCCCAAAGCCTTGAGCAGCCGCCCGGACTGGGTACATCCGGTGACCGCGCCAAACACTTATCGCGGTGAGTTCCGCGGCCCCGACAGTGCGCCGGATTACGTGCGCAGCGTCGAGCACAACCTGGCGAAAATCGCCGAACAGAAACGCCAATTGGCCGGCTTCATCTGCGAACCGGTGTACGGCAATGCCGGCGGTATCTCGCTGCCACCAGGCTATTTGAAGCAAGTCTATGGCATGGTCCGGGCCCAAGGCGGCGTGTGCATCGCCGACGAAGTGCAGGTCGGCTACGGACGCATGGGCGATTTCTTCTGGGGCTTCGAAGAGCAAGGTGTGGTGCCGGACATCATCACCATGGCCAAAGGCATGGGCAACGGCCAGCCACTGGGCGCGGTCATCACCCGCCGGGAAATCGCCGAGGCGCTGGAGGCCGAGGGTTATTTCTTCTCCTCCGCCGGTGGCAGCCCGGTCAGTTGTCAGGTCGGCATGGCCGTGCTGGACGTGATGGAAGAGGAAAAGCTCTGGGAGAACGCTCAGGTCGTTGGCGGTCACTTCAAGCAGCGCCTCGAAGCGTTGATCGATATTCATCCGTTAGTGGGCGCGGTGCACGGTTCCGGTTTCTACCTGGGCGTCGAGTTGATCCGCAACCGCGAAACCCTGGAGCCGGCCACCGAGGAAACCACCGCGCTGTGTGATCGTTTGCGTGAGCTGGGGATCTTCATGCAACCGACCGGCGATTACCTGAACATCCTCAAGATCAAGCCGCCGATGGTCACTTCGCGCCAGAGCGTGGATTTCTTCGTGGACATGCTGTCGAAGGTGCTGGCGGAAGGCCTGTAAACACATTCCCCCTGTAAATGCGGGCCAATGTGGGAGCGGGCTTGCTCGCGAAAGCGGCATTCCAGGCTCAATATTTGCGTCGGATGTACCGGCCTCTTCGCGAGCAAGCCCGCTCCCACAGGAAGGGTGGTGTTAATTCGATTGATATCGGCTTTTTGTCGATTATTTTTGTAGCTACGGATTGACGGTGCTTTAAAAGCCGATATTTATCGGATATAAAGTGACCAGTCCACGGCGTGTACCCATGCGCTTTCTTTTCTGTCAGGCATCAACGCCACTCCGGAGTCCTGAGTCATGACCACGTTGAACAGCACCCCTCGCGCCGACGGCTTCTACATGCCAGCCGAATGGGCCCCCCAAACCCAGACCTGGATGATCTGGCCTGAGCGCCCGGACAACTGGCGCCTGGGTGGCAAACCGGCACAGGCCGCCCACGTGGCCGTGGCCAAGGCCATCGCCCGTTTCGAGCCGGTCACCGTGGCGGTTTCAGCCGGCCAGTACGAAAACGCCCGTGCCCGTCTGGACGTGCCGAATATTCGCGTAGTGGAAATGTCCAGTGACGACGCCTGGGTTCGCGACTCCGGCCCGACTTTCGTCATCAATAACAGTGGCGAAGTCCGTGGCGTGAACTGGGACTTCAATGCCTGGGGCGGTTTTGACGGCGGCCTGTATTCGCCGTGGAACCGTGACTCGCAGGTCGGCGGCAAGATCCTCGAGATCGAACGCAGCCCGCGTTACCGCACCGAAGGCTTCGTACTTGAAGGCGGTTCGATTCACGTCGACGGTGAAGGCACGCTGATCACCACTGAAGAGTGCTTGCTCAACCGCAATCGCAACCCGCACATGAACCGTGAAGAAATCGAAGCGGTCCTGAGTGCGAACCTGGCTGTGGATAAAATCATCTGGCTGCCGGATGGCTTGTTCAACGACGAAACCGACGGCCATGTGGATAACTTCTGCTGCTACGTGCGGCCGGGTGAAGTGCTGCTGGCCTGGACCGATGATCCGCAGGACCCGAACTACCCGCGCTGCCAGGCGGCGATGAACGTGCTGCAAGGCAGCACCGACGCGAAGGGTCGCCCGTTCACGGTGCACAAAATGCCGATCCCGGGCCCGCTGTTTGCGACCGAGGAAGAATGTGCCGGCGTCGATCCGGTAGATGGTACTCAGGAACGTAACCCGACTGTGCGTCTGGCCGGTTCCTACGTGAACTTCCTGATCGTCAACGGCGGCATCATCGCGCCATGCTTTGACGACCCGCAGGATGGCCCGGCAAAGGAAATCCTGCAGAACCTGTTCCCACAGCATGAAGTGGTGATGGTGCCTGGTCGCGAACTGTTACTGGGGGGCGGCAATATTCACTGCCTTACCCAGCAGCAACCCGCGCCGCACAAGGAGTGAGTGAGGTTGTAACATCTTGAGTTGATTGCGAAATTTCTCAAACTGTAAATCAGCCTCCCGCCATGCGCAGAGCCCGCAGCCCTTCAGGGTTGCGGGCTTTTTTGTATCCGCGAGGCCACACTTCAGACACCTTGGCACAGCTCTTGTATCTCTGTTGTGGTAACTCGGGGAGGGGGAGGACTTCGATGTTCTGTCATAAACCTTGGATAAGTTAGCCGCTCACAAACCGGGAGAGAGCGCTGAAATGAACGCCGAAGTGAACGTAGTGAGCGACAAGGCGTTGCATCCCCTGGCCGTAAACAGCGAATCGCTCCAGATTCTGGCGCACTGGTTCAAGTCCAATGGAATGCGTCAGATCAGTGAAACTGATCCGCGCCGGACAATGATCGAGCGTTACCCTGCTGGTTTGTTCAGCGAAGCGGAACTGGATGCGTTGTGGGATGTAATGGAAGGATAAGAAGAACAACAACGGATTGATCAAGAAAAAGCGCTGCCGGGATGGCAGCGCTTTTTTTTTCAACACACTGAACACTGTGGGAGCGGGCTTGCTCGCGAAAGCGGTGTGTCTGCAACGTTGCCATCGGCTGACACGACGCCTTCGCGGGCAAGCCCGCTCCCACAGGTTTTGTGGTGTCTAGAAGCTGTAGGTGCCCGTCACCACCAGGCTACGCGGTGCCCCCGGCTGGATCTGGAATGCACTGGTCGCCGACGAGTAATACGTCTTGTCGCTGATGTTGTTCAACGCCGCGCGCAAATCCCAATCCTTCTGACGGAAGCCCGCCAAGGCGTCCCAGCGGCCATAACCCGGCAACACGACGGTGTTGAGGTTGTCGGCATAGCGGTCGCCCACCAGGGTCAAACCGGTTTCGGCATACCAGCCCATTTCCGGTTTCCAGGTCAGAAACAGGCTGCCGTTGTGCTTGGCCACGTTGTTGATGCGCTTGCCTTCCAGGCCGTTGTTGTCCTTTTCGATGGTTGCGTCCTGCAGACCCACGCCACCGCGAACGTACCAGTTGCCGGTAATTCTGCCGGCAGCGGTCAGCTCGATACCACGTGAACGTTGCAGCCCTGAGAGCAGGGTAATGGTCGGGTTGTTCGGATCGCTGGTGCGGCGGTTGTAGAGCTCCAGCTCGTAGATGGCCAGCGTGGTGCTCAGGCGATCATCGAGCCAGTCACTCTTGACCCCGATTTCCTTCTGCCTGGTCAGCTCGGGGCTCAGGTCATTGCTGTTACCGGCCGCACCCGGGGTGATGCCGATCAAGCCACCACCGACCGGCGAGAACGTCTTGCTCCAGGACGCGTAGAAGGAGTGATTTTGCAGCGGCGTCCAGACCACGCCAACGCGAGGGCTGGTGCTATGGCTGTCACGGTCTTCGGAAATGTTGCGCACCTTGTTGGTCGACTCGATATCGAACGTGTCGTAACGCAGGCCGGCGAGCAACTGCCATTGATCGTTCAGGCGCAGTTGATCCTGCACATACACCGCCCGGCTCTCGACCTCGGTATGGGTGTTGCTCGACACCACCATGCGCCCGGTATGACGCAAATTGCGGTCGGGGGCGTACAGGTCCAGCGCCGGCACCGGGGAGCTGCCCGGCCCGGAAGTGGCGGCGGTGTACAGCAGCGGATCGCGGCGCTGACTGCCGATCTCGATGCCGGTGAGCAGGCGGTGCTCCAGGCCGAACGTATCGAAGCCACCTTCCAGCTCGACGTTGTTGTAGAGGTTGCGGGTATTCAGGTCCTGCTGCCAGTGCTGGCGCGTGACCTTGTTGCTGGCCGGGACATAGCCGCTCAAGTAAGTATTGTCGAAATCGCTGTCGAGCTTGAACACACCCAGGGTCTGGCGCAGCTGCCAGTTGTCGCTCAGTTCATACGTGAGTTTCGAGCGCAGGGATTGCGCCTTGTCGTCGATGAAATCGTTTTCACTGCCGTAGGTGGTATCGCGTCCTACGTCGGCCGGGCGCCCATTTACGCCGGGGACGCCACGATCCGGCGTGCGGTTGTAGCGACTGTATTCGTACTGCACCAACCAATTCAGGTCGGGTGTCAGCTGCCAGCTCATCGAGGGTGCGAATAGCTGGCGATTGCCACTCACGCCATCGCGAAAGCTGTTCTCGTCCATGTTGCCCATGTTCAGGCGCAGGCTGATGTTTTCGGAAGGATCGGTGCTGAGGTCGGCATACAGGCTGCGCAAGTCCTCGCTACCGCCCTGGGCTTCAAGGGTCGAGCGGCGACCGAACTCGGGCAGTTTGCTCACCCGGTTGACGATCCCGCCCTGGCTGCCACGGCCATACAACACGGCGGCAGGGCCTTTTAACACGTCGATGCGTTCGATGTTGTGCAAGTCGCGCACGTACTGGCTGTCGTCGCGGATGCCATCGAGATAGAAATCGTTGCTGGCGTCGAAACCGCGGATGCGCAGGCTGTCGAAGCGTGTGTCGGCACCGCTGCTGACGTTGGGGATGCCACTGAGCGCCGTGCCCAGATCGTTGGTGCCGTAATCCATCACGTTCGAGGTTTTGATCGAGTCGATGGCTTGTGGCACGTAGCGCACCGGCGTGGCGGTCCGGGTCGCCGTGTTGGTTTGTGTCACGCGCGGGTCGTCGGCTTCAGCTTCGGCGCTGATCGATGTGGCAGGCAAGGTGGTCGGTGCAGCGAAGGAAAAACCGGCAGACAACAAGGCAGAGAGCCCAAGGCTGTAGGGCGCAAAGCGAAAAGGGGCAGGCATTGAAGAACGCATCCGTAGGATTTTTAGGTTGAAGCATCTGAAGGGCGCGAATAGTAATGCTTGTCATTTGCTGTCGTTAGTGGTTATTGAGAACTTGTCTCATTTGATTGTTTCGAATTATTTCTGAGTCGATACAAAGGGTTTACGCAGTCATTCGACCGATTCAAGCAACAGACTGAAAGCGGATCCGGCGTTTTTCCGGGGTTGCTACGGCACTAATCTGCCGACATCGAATTTTCCTGAATTTCTGTCGGAGCTTTCCCATGATCCTGCACTACATCTATGACCCGTTGTGCGGTTGGTGCTACGGCGCCAAACCGCTGGTGCAAGCCGCCCAGGCTGTGCTGCCCGTGCTTGCCCACGGTGGCGGCATGATGACGGGGACCAATCGGCAAAGGGTTTCGCCACAACTGCGCAGTTACGTCATGCCCCATGACCGGCGCATTGCCGAATACAGCGGGCAGCCGTTCGGTGAAGCTTATTTCGAAGGTTTGCTGCGAGATCACAGTGCCGTGTTCGACTCGGCTCCACCCATCGCTGCGGTGCTGGCTGCCGAGCAAATGGCAGGTCGCGGGCTGGAGTTGCTGGGGCGTTTGCAAAGCGCTCACTACGTGCAAGGGCGCCGCATCGCCGACGAGTCGGTACTGCTTGAACTGGCCAACGGTATGGGGCTGGAGCCTCAAGCCTTCGAAAGAGCCTTCGGGGCAGCCGACACCGAGGGCCATATCAAGGACAGCCGGGCTTTGCTGGCCAAGGTGGGCGGGCAGGGTTTTCCGACCCTGGTACTTGAACACAATGGCCAATTCACCCTGATCGATATCGGGCCATGGCTGGGCAAACCTCAGGCATTTGCGCAATGGCTGAGTCAGTCGCTGCCGGAGCAGCACTCATCCAATACCATAGCAGCCTGTGCTCTCGAAGGCTGCGCGGATTGAATATTTCTGCCGCGTAAAGCAGTTTCTTAGACGTTTTTCGCCTATTTCTAGAAGATTCATGAAATTGACACCTCGTTAAGGGCGCAGCTACGATTCGGCCCAACGCCTGTGGCCGACCGCCACGACTCAAAAACAATAAAAGGCCCGCCGCGAGAAATCGTGGGCGGGCCTTTTTGTTTTCGCCTTGAAATAAGAGCGCAATAGCGCCGTTTCGGCCATTCGACACAGCGCGTATCAACCGTATCAAGGAAAAAAACAAAATGTTGAACAAGAGAATCAGCCTGATTGCTCTGGGGATGTTGAGCGCTACACAGACCATGGCGAACGACCAGGCCGAATCAAAGGGTTTCGTTGAAGACAGCAGCCTCAAAGTGCTGCTGCGCAACGCCTACATCAACCGTGACTACAAAGACGGCAACCCGGATAAGTCCGAGTGGGGCCAGGCGGCCATCGGCACGTTCTCGTCCGGCTTCACTCAAGGCACCGTGGGTGTGGGCGTCGACGCTTTTGGCCTGTACGCATTGAACCTGGAGCGCAGCGAAGACCGTAGCGGCGCGCAAGGCATCGATTTCTTCAAAAAGGGCGACAGCGGCCAGCCGGCGGACGACCTGTCCAAGGGCGGCGCAGCGATCAAGTTCCGCCTGTCCAGCACCACCCTGACCTACGGCGACCAGATGCCGGCCCTGCCGGTGCTGAGCTACGACAACTCGCGCCTGCTGCCGGAAAGCTATACCGGCACCCTGATCACCTCCAGGGAGATCAATGGCCTGCAACTGGACGCCGGGCGCTTCACCGCCGAATCGCGTAAAAGCGCTGAAGGCCGTGACAGTGGTGGCTTGAAGTCGATCAACGTATTGGGCGGTAGCTACCAGTTCACCGAACAATTCAAGGCCGCGCTGTACGCTTCCGACGTCGAAGACGTGCTGAAGAAGCAATACGTGAACGCCAACTACGTGTTCCCGATCGACAAGGATCAGTCCCTGACCCTGGACTTCAACGGCTACCGCACCAAGCTGGACGAATCCTACGTCCGCGAAAACGGTATCACCGGCGACGACAACAAAATCTGGAGCCTGGCGGCCACCTTCATCACCGGCCCGCACTCGTTCACCCTCGCGCACCAGCGCAGCACTGGCGACAGCAACCTGGGCTACGCCTACGGCGGCTACCAGAAAGACCAGGGTCGCATCGGCGACGGTGGCAACACCATCTACCTGGCGAACTCCTACTGGTCCGACTTCAACGCCGAAGACGAACGAAGCTGGCAACTGGGCTACGGCCTGGACTTCAGTACCTTCGGTGTACCGGGCCTGAGCTACAACTTCGCCTACGTACGCGGTGACAACATCACCACCTCCACCAGCGAAGGCGGCACCGAGCGCGAGATTTTCAACCAGATCAAATACGTCGTCCAAAGCGGCCCGGCCAAAGACCTCAGCGTGAAACTGCGCAGCTCGGTGCTGCGCGTGTCGCAGAAGTCGAGTGAGTACAACGTCAGCGGCAATGAAGTGCGTGTGTTTGTGGATTACCCGATCAACATCTTCTGATGATGGGGTGTGGTATCGAGGCCTGATCAGAGGCTGAGAAAGAAAAAGCCCCGACTGGTTCGGGGCTTTTTTTTAATAAAAACGCTGAAATGGAAGACTAATTGCCCTTAACTATCCTGACACCTAGAATTCATGCTATACGCCATTGACGCATAGCAGGGACTGCATGGTCTTCATCGAGACGCCGATTTTTACCGCTGACCTTCCAGGTCATCTGGGCGATCACGAATATGGAGAATTTCAGCAGTATCTCGCCGAGCATCCCGAGGCAGGCGCTTTGATCGAGGGCACTGGCGGGCTTAGAAAAATTCGCTGGGCCGCGCATGGCAGGGGCAAGAGCGGTGGCGTAAGGGTGATCTACTATCACGTAACCTCTGCTTTTCAGATACGTTTGCTACTGATTTACCGGAAAGGGATTCAAGACACCCTTTCGGATAGAGAAAAAGCAGTTCTTTGTGCCATCAATAAAGGATGGAAATAATGGAAAAAAATCTCTTCGATCGTCTTGTTGAAAGCATGACGCAGATGGATGAGATCGACCGAGGTGAGCGAGAGCCATCACGCGAATTCCATGTCGATGCTGCACAGGTTAAAAAAATTCGCCTCGCCACGGGACTTTCCCAGGCAGCGTTTGCCAAGAGAATTGATGTTCCCGTGGGAACGTTACGCAATTGGGAGCAAGGACGTCGTGATCCTGAGGGGCCTGCCCGTGCGTTGTTGCGAGCGATTCATAATGACCCGGAGCATGTACTTGCAGCGTTGGGTTACTGATCAGTCAATCTCAGTTTAATGATTGCGGCGTTTCCAGCCCCCGTCACAAAAAACGCAGCCTCCCAAGGCTGCGTTTTTTGTTGGACGCGGGTCGCATTGACCCGGATGAGCCTTGCAGTCTTGTATTTTCGGTATGCCAAACTCATTACACCACGTAACGAATGAAGTTCCCGTCCCCACCTTTATCCCCTCCCGCCAACCCCATACATTCATCTCCAACGCCTCTCCCATCATCCCGACGGGAAGGTCACTGGAGTTGCCCTCATGCCTTTCGTAACCGTACGCATCACTCGCGATGGCGTTACCACTGAGCAGAAAGCTCAGGTGATCGCCGAAATCACTGAAACACTGGAACGCGTCCTCAACAAGCGCCCTGACCTGACCCACATCGTGATCGAGGAAGTCGACACCGATAACTGGGGTTACGCCGGAATCACCACCACCCAGTACCGCAAGCAACTGGCTGAGGCGGAGGGGCAGTCATGACGTCCTCCGTCACCATCGATTTCATCTCCGATGTGGTGTGCCCTTGGTGCGCGCTGGGGGCGACGGCGCTGGAGCAGGCGATCGAGAACGTGGCCGGGGAAGTCTCGGTCGAGCTGATCTACAAGCCGTTCGAATTGAACCCGAACATGCCGGCCGAAGGTGAGCCAGCGGTCGAGCACCTGATGCGCAAGTACGGGAGAACCGCCGACGACGTCGCTGCCGGCAAGGCGATGCAGATCGCTCGCGCCGAGGCCATCGGCTTCAAGTTCGATCTGGAGAAGCGCACGCATTTCTACAACACCTTTGATGCACACCGCTTGTTGCTGTGGGCGTTGCAGGAAGGGCGGCAAGTCGAGCTGAAGAAGGTGCTGCTGCGGGGCTATTTCAGTGAAGGCCAGAACCCGAGCGATCACCAGGCACTGGTGAGTCTGGCGACTGAAGCGGGGCTGGACGGTGCAGCTGCACAAGGGGTGCTGGCGTCCGGTGCGTTCGCCGCTGAGGTGCGGGAGCTTGAAGCGTACTACCAGCAGCGCGGCATCAATTCGGTCCCGGCCATGGTGCTGAACGGTCGCCACTTGGTGTCCGGCTCCCAATCGGTCGAGTACTACGAACAGATGTTGAGAGAAATGGCCAAGGCATCGGCTGAAGCCTGATTACAGATTTTTACCCCCACTTTTAATTGTCAGAGGTCTTCATCATGAGCATTTCGAAAAAAGTCATCGTCATCACCGGCGCATCCCAAGGTCTCGGCGACGGT
Organism: Pseudomonas sp. FW305-70; assembly: GCF_058783925.1. Classification (NCBI taxonomy): domain Bacteria; kingdom Pseudomonadati; phylum Pseudomonadota; class Gammaproteobacteria; order Pseudomonadales; family Pseudomonadaceae; genus Pseudomonas; species Pseudomonas sp. FW305-70. The sequence continues at coordinate 93,906 of NZ_JBYSYZ010000013.1, read as the reverse complement.
ATGGTCAAAGCCTTTCGTGAACTCGGTTACCGGATCGTCGCCACTTCGCGCTCGATCAAGCCATCCACCGATCCGGACATTCTCACCGTGGCCGGTGACATCGGCGAACCGGAAACCGCCCGGCGTGTCATCCGTGAAGCGATGTCCCGTTTCGGTCGCATCGATACCCTGGTCAACAACGCCGGGATCTTCATCGCCAAGCCGTTCACCGCGTACACCGCAGAAGACTACGCCAATGTGCTGTCGGTGAACGTCAATGGCTTCTTCTACATCACCCAACTCGCCATCGCCGAGATGGAAAAGCAAGGCAGCGGCCACGTCGTCAACATCACCACCAGCCTGGTGGACCACGCCATCGACGGTGTGCCATCGGTCTTGGCTTCGCTGACCAAAGGCGGCCTCAACGCGGCCACCAAATCCCTGGCCATCGAATACGCCAAGCGCGGAATCCGGGTGAACGCGGTCAGCCCGGGCATCATCAAGACGCCGATGCACGGCGCAGAAACCCATGAAGCACTGGGCAATCTGCACCCGGTCGGGCACATGGGCGAGGTCGATGATATTGCGCAGGCGGTTGTGTATCTGGACGGCGCCAAGTTTGTAACTGGCGAAATCCTGCACGTGGATGGTGGTCAGAGCGCGGGTCACTGAAAGCGATTTTTCAAAGCCCGGAAACAACAAAGCCCCTGCATTTCTGCAGGGGCTTTGTTTGGTATGGTGCGGCACCAGGAGTCGAAAAGATCTTTAACTAACTGTAGTAGCGAGTTATTTTCTTGGTAGGAATTCCAGCTATCTCTAAAACTATCCTTTTCAATATTATTGCTGATTCGTTGTAGTATAAAAAAGAATAGTTTCAGGCTTCGCTTTTCAAAGCTTTGAATAGCTTAGCAGTAAAGCATCTATCTGTTTGCGCCTCTCTGATGTCTGCTCTTTAGTTAGCCGTCCTTCGACCTCTGCTGTGGTCAGAGATTGGGTGAGACGTAGAATTCCCTCTAAAGTGCGAGTTTTTCTATACTCTATGAGTCGCTTTCTTCTGATGTTAACCCTACTGCTTCGGTTTAAGTGCATTTTTTTTATCATGTACTCCACCGGCCCAGCTAATGCGGTGATGTGGCCTGTGTCTTCCACCTTTAAGAACTCATCAATATGACGCTCAAATCGATCAATGTAGCCGATTTTTCCTATAAAGGTCAGAGCGCCATCTTCTTTGGAGCAAGGCCAATCCGAAGTCTTTAGTCCATTGCACTTAGGGCATGATAGGTGTAGGTTGTATGGGTGCGTAGATAGTTTTTCAAAGTGTTCTTGAGGACGGAAATGATCTAGATGCATTTCGTCGCCGCCATGCTCGGTTACTGATATGTCACAGTAAACACATCGTTGTTGGCAGTCCTCGGAAATCTTTTCATAATTTGATCTGTAATCGGCATAAAAATCTTTACGATTGCTAAAATAGTCTTCGATCTTACGGCGAGAAAGTTTGGGGAAAAACATAATGTTATTCGCCGCTCAATTGTTTTAATTGTTTTTCAATTTCCGCAAGCAGTTGTTCTTGTTTGCTCAGTTCTTCAGAAGGGACTATTGCCTCTGTAGTCAGTACTTGGCGAACCCGCAAAAAATCTAGTGCGTTGTATTCTTCGATTTCTTCCGGTGAAAGACTATCTTCTATGGATTTTTTAAGTAGCTCATCAAAACGAATATTTCTAGCGGATTTTATTTCATTGAATGAATTAATATGGCGACGCATTAGGATGGAGCATTCTTCTTTGTAAGCAGGCTGCTCAACCCTGCTTTTGTCTATTATATATTCAACCGAGCCAAATGGAGGCTCAATCAGCCCCATTTCGCTGGTTAGAATGTATAAAGGAAGCTTTGCGTCTAACAAGCGTATAGCTGTGACAAGCTGAGAGCCCTTGTAATCGGCGCCAACTTCGACATGTAATTTTTCATCTATAACAATTGAAACTACTCTCTCGAATTTTTCAATTGTAGCTAACATGGCAGAAATGGTGGGAGATGGCTCTATAGCTAGCACGTCATATTCGTCGCCATAAATGTCTTGCAAAGTTCCTCGATACAAGGTCCTTGACATTTTTTCATCGTCAATGAAAAGAATTACTTCCTTGCTTGTCATTTGTTCTTTCCTCTAATGGGGACTTTGATAGTGAACTCGGCCCCTCCTAAGTCACTATGCGCTGTCGCACTAATAGATCCAAGCATATGGTCTTCGACATGAGTCTTGACTATTGCAAGCCCCATGCCGGTCCCGATAACATTACCACGACCATCTCTTTTACCGCTATTCATCGGTATAAAAATCGACTCCTCAGTACCGGCTTCTAAGCCAATTCCTGAGTCCGTGTAAATGACAGTGATTTCTCCATCAGTTTCATATAGGTCTACACGGATAGTTGATTTTTGGCGTTGCTTTTGTGCTTCAATTGCCCAGATTGAGTTAGTCATGAAGTTTATGACTATGCTTTCCCAGTCTATTTCAAACGCAAAAACTTCGTAGGCAGCCCCGTCTGTATGATTAGTTATCTGAGACGAAACTCCCATTTTGTCAAGCGTGACAGAAAAGATCTCAAACACATATTTAAATACGTCTGAGATATTTACCTTTCTTCGAGTGCGTTTGTCAGGCTTAATATTCTCAATGGCAAACCTTGAGAAGTTGTCCACATATTTGGCCCCGTCCTTAGCAATTTGAATGCAATCTATAGGGGGGTCTAGTAGGCCATCAGGATTGTCTAGTTTTTCTAAATATGCCAATGCTCGAGTAGACCCATTTAGAGCAAATCCAGAGTGCTGTCGGACTTCATGCCCGAAGCTAATTGTGAGAATACCAATTGACGCCAAATTTGAAAGCGTATTTTTTTGCTCTTCTAGTTCTTTTTTCTCTGCACGCAATGCATCTAAATATTCTTGTTCGGCCTGACTTTGCTTGTGTCTAAGTGCTTCAAGATGGCTTAGCCGTTGAGCTACGAGCTGAGATGGGGAGAGCGATTTTTTCTTGTGTTTTTTCTTGCGACTTATAGAGGAGACCGTCTTTTTTAGGTCCTCTATTGCATTTTCTACGTCTTCGTTTGATTTGCTTAAAATTCTTGCAAGCTCAGTAGATAGGTCTAGCTTCCCATCGCTGCTAGCATCTTTTTGTACAAGCGTCTCAAAGGTCTCAATAACCTTTAGTAAGAATGTACGTAACTGAAAGAAAGCGCTGTTTTCTACTATGCCTTCTCGGTTTGCTTGGTCGTTGAGAATAGCATTAGTTTCTCGAGAAATAAGTACTGAGCCTACTATCTGGTTTGGGCCTATTTTCCAACCTAGTTGGGAAAGACCCCCTGGACTGGAAACTTTCCTCAAGCCAATGTCAAGCCAGTCACCCTTGCCTGAAGGCTCGCCATAAGGGCGGACTCGAAAGTGATCTCTGTAAAGTCGAACGCCTTGGTTAAGGCGCATAAACTCCCTGAAGTTTCTAACCTTAAGATTGAGCTTGCTAAGGTTTTCAGTATCTTGCGCTAAATAGTAAAACTCGAATTTTACTGGGCCGAAAAGAGGAGCGGAGCCGCTATTTTTTAACCAGGAGCTCCATGCGATCGGTTCCTGTAAGATGTCGAGTTTTTGCTGGTTATTGGTGTAGCACGCTTCTACGTTGCCATTAGAATCGACAGTGGCTTTGACTTTCCAACGGGCTGCGCTAAGAAATTTCTCTGAGTTCAATGACTTATCGACTTGACTCTCACCCTTCCTTATTTTTAGCCTGATAGAGAACTCATTTTCAGCTTGAAATGGAGAGGTTAAAAGCCTCAGTTCATTTTCTAGAATATCTAGGAAGTTTTGGTCCCATTCATCCTTGAGACCAATGAGAACCATCCGTGTCCCACTGCTCTCAGGGTTAGAAAAAACGCTACCATATTTATCCGTGATAGGTAGGTCTACTTCATAAATTGGATGTTTTATTTCAGATAAGGATTTATTGGTTTTCTCAAAGCGTTTCCAGTCAATATTTAGCTGTATAGCTTTGGTCATTTCTTTGGTTTTGCTATAAAGCACTAATTTTTTGCAAAGGCGATCAATGCCGAGACGGCCCAGGCCCTTTGCACCGGTTAATACCCTACATTTCTCGGCAGAGCGCTCTACTACTGACTTATTGTCAGTGCCGATTTTCAACCAATGCCCTAGCAACGTTTCGGGATCCATCCCGCTACCATTGTCATCTATTACTAGGGTTGAAACAGAATTTTCTCTTAAGTGGAAATCTAAGGTCACATGATCGGCATCCGCATCGTAAGAGTTTTTTATAAGCTCTGATAATGCAACTGTCGAACTGGAGATGCTTTCGCGACCAAGCTGCAGAGTAACCCTAGCAGAAAACTCAAACGGCTTTTCATCGACGAGGGTCCTTTTAATCATATTGAGTCACCATAATGGTATGTCCTTGACTACTCCCACCGTCAGATGGCGGCAACGGATTCTATTGTTAATAAAATCATTTGTGCGTTTAGATTTTAAAACTTCTACTAGCCTGTCGCAGTCCTCTAGGCTATTGGATCTAGGTTTTACGACAATAAGATGGTTTTCAACTGCCACGGGAAATGATTCATTTATTATTGCTGCAGATGCCCGGAATTTGTCCGAGGGGCTAGAAGTGCGTCGAATTACTACGAACGGTGGGTCAATCAGCCTTCCTTTAAAGTTTCGCATTTCCGAAAGATTGGTTATTGAACTCCAAAGTGGCGTATTTTTGGAATGCGCGTAAGGCGAAGATGGGCCTTCAAGAGGATCGCGATATGCTACTAATGGCCCAATGCAAACATCGTAATGCTCAGAAATAGAGGAGCTTCTGCATTGTTTTGGAAACCAAATGATAGTTTGGTTCTGGGGGCGTTTAGCGGAGCCGTGTATTAGAAATACATCAATATCAGTTTTCTCATTGAAGCGACCAGCTATCTCAGCGTGGCCGTCAATATTTTTTTCGACAAAATCACGCCAGTTTTGATAGCGACTCCCTGATCGTAAAACGTCAGGTAGTATTGCGCTTATTGCGCAATTAGGCGGAACGCGACGTAGATAGTGATCGAAAACAACGCCGGCCGCATTGACTTTGCCTATCCTCCAATAATTCTCTCGAGGGGAGTCCCAACTCGAAAATGGAGGATTCATTAGCAAATGTGTCGTTCTGCACAAATCCTGAGCAGTGACGGACATGGCATCTTTTACTACGATTTTTGATAGTAAAAATTGTGCCTCATCAATCGTGCAGTCTTTAATGACTCCACGGTTTAATGCTTCGAGGACAAGGCGTAGTTTTGTAGCTCGAATAAAGGATTCGTGAATGTCGAATCCTACGAGAACTCTTCCCCATAGGCGTAGAGTTTCAGATAGGTACTCTTTTACCTCTAGCCTTCGAGAAAATTCAATTAGCAGGTTTCCAGTGCCGCATGTTGGGTCGAGAACTATTGAATCTAATGAAATAGGTGTGTTGAAGGCAGCTACGGCGCAGGTGGAAAGCTCTTGGCCAGTGAAAAAACTCCCAAACTCTCTCATTTCATCGATAGACAGGAAAGTTCTCAGCACGGAGTCAGCTGAGTCAAGGTTGACCAGCTCAGCTAGCGCTTCTCGGTCAATAGTGTCGATTATTGAGTCGAAAAAATTTTCAAGGGCGTGATTGTGAGGATTAAATTTATTCATAGCGCTGCTTTTCTAAATCTCGAATAAAAGCATCCAAAAAGTTTTGCATGTTAGCACATTTTTAAGCGGCCTCCTAGAGTTGGCGTTAATTGCCATCTCGCTAATACGATATTCAATGTTCACAGATTTTTGCTTGAGCCGTGATTGTCAGCAAAGTGGGCCTCATGCGCTTTAAGTTTATTTATATGAGGCGTGAGTATCTTCTCATTGCGCATAGCCTGCCCGAAGATTACGAAGTCGAAACCGGCGTGTCCATGGTCAGTTTGGTCGGTTGCTATTGCTTATGATTAGGCCATCAGCAAACCATTTCTTTTGGACCGTTTCTGGTCGATTGCTGATAGTGGTGACTAATAACATCAGTTCCGGCTCAGAGATAGAAAACCCATGACTTGTCTAGTCGACGAGCGAGCAGCCGGACCGTTAGCAGGTAGTAGTACCGTGTCGCCTCACTGCGGTGGCTCATGCGGTGCTCGAGAAACCAAGCCACATGTTTTCTCTGCCAACCCCAAGGCGTTTCTTGCAGCCAGCGTTCTGCAATTTCAGCCTGGATGATTTTCGCCTGCCGCACATGGCGTTGCCGAGTTGCGTGCGAGCCTGTCAGCACAGCAGCCAAGAACAGCTCCATGTCGAATTTCTTGCTCATACCCGCCCACCAATGTAGGCCGCGACGACGTCAGTTCGACCGTGCCCCAGCTCATAGCTGATTTGCTCTCGCGCCTCACGATCCAGGCACCGATCTACCTGGCAACATTGACCACCGTTGATAGGTGCGCGGTGCTGGGTGATTTGCTCGTAACGCTCACATGCGTACGCCGCTCGTAGTTCATGGAAGCCTTTGAGGTTGTGTGCATGGAGGGTGACGCGCGCAGGACGGATGATTTCCTGCAAAACGTTGAGGTAGCTTTCGTGTGGCGCAATCAGATTGCGGCAACCCACAGGCGACACCTGCTCTGCAAATCCAAGCGCCTCGTGAACATGGTTATCCACCCCGATCCACCGTGGTGCGGAGGCACCGGCGCGCCCCCCTTTGGTACCGTCCTGGATGTTAATTTTGCCGAACTCTTTAGCCTCACGACTTAAACGTGGGAGGTCCGCCAAGATGGCCTCACGCAAGCGCATGCCGGTTGCTCTCGCCAACAAAACAATCGCTGCAGCCCGTAGCTGATGATTGTTGCAAAGTGCATCGATGATCTGCTTAACCTGTTCGCGGTCTTGGCCTTGCGGCACCGAGTGTCGAACCCCGGTGCGCTGCATACCCAGCGTCTTGCTCGGGCTGGGCAATTTCACGTACTGATCACCGCGAAGCGCTGCCATGGTTCGGTTAACGCTGGACAGCCGATTTTGTGCGGTAGCGATGGCGAGATCGCTGCGCTCAACCAGGTGACGCAGATGCTCCGCGTAATCCAGCAAGGTCTGCCGATCAATCTGCCGTGCGTCATTAAATCCCGGGCCATCCTCCGACCGACACCAGCGCACGAACGCCTGCCAACGATCGCTATGCGCTTTGACCGTGCCGTAATGCCCGCCGCCAAACAGATCTTTTAGCGCTTGCGGCCCGGCATAACTCAGATGTCGGCCATAGCCAAAATTGCGCCCATCCCGTCTACCTACGAGTGCCATTTTCGGACTCCTCTCGAAACCAAACCGTTGAAGCTTTCCCCACGTCATCCCGCCAAGAATGTTGAGTGTTATCAGGGATCAAGGCCCCTGCGACCTGTGAGGGTTGTCCACTCACGTGGGACTGGCGGCTCCTTACGACCGGGAGCTTGGGCATCTCATGATCTGGCCTCCTGAGCACTTCCGAAGAAGTGGGCGGGTGGAGGCTGCACTGGCTGACGAGACCAGCGCCGCGAAATCCTGAGTCGGGTGAAGGCAGCGATGCGATGACCGGGGCGTGCCTGACTGTCAGTCAGGTGCAGTCCATTCCGTGGGCTGCGGCACCATCATCTGCATCGCTGTTGCTGGTGATTTCGGTGTTTGTCACGCCGATTGTCACGAGGGGGAATGCCGCAAAGCCTTGTAAGAGTTGGGCTGCAGCAGTGGTAGGAGCGCCCGTCTCTTTCCGGGAGAAAGAGACGGGCGCAGGTTGGCGCACGGGAATGGCCAAGCGGATAGGTTGCTGCAGGGCAGCTATGAAAGGGGGATGAGTTACCGCAGTGGGCACACTGGTAAAAGTAGGCATCCATCACATCGCTGTGACCGTGCGAGCCGCCGGACGCTAATCGCACTTTGGGAGAACCACCACAGTGTGGCGTAGCCTTAAAGGTTCTGGCTACCTGGGGTTGCTGTCAACGACAGCGCTTTGCCCGATCTTTTCTACGCCTGTGGATAATTCGGGTCAAGGCTCGAATTTTTGGGAGTTCTGCGGCTGTGGATGAAATTATCCACCGGTGGAAATCTGTGGTTTTCCACAGACAGTTGCGTGGGCTTTAGATTTTTTAAGTGAGGTCCATCCAAGCAGGGCGGCTTTGCAGCCCTGTTTGGATGGACCCGCGTGGACAAGCGGATCACTGAGATATGAGACCGAGCGCTTACTCGGTTGCGCCACGTTTTGCTTTTAGGCGAGTAACGTTCGCTCCGGTCTGGTTCGCGAATTCGTGTGGAGTGACATGCTCCTGCCGGTTGGCCTCCAGATACCGGCTCCACCAGTTCATGATCAGCCTGCGCTCCTCAATGAACTCAGCCTTGTGGATGTATGCGGCGCGGACGTTATTGCGTTCCTTGTGGCTCATCTGCCTTTCAATAGCGGTCTCGGACCACAGTCCTGATTCAATCAGTGCGCTACAGGCCATTGAGCGAAAGCCATGGCCGCAGATTTCGGTTTTGGTGTCGTAGCCCATCTTTCTGAGTGCGCTGTTCACCGTGTTTTCAGACATGGGTTTCCAGGGCTTGGCATCGCCTGCAAACACCAGGTCGAATTCGCCAGTGATGGCGTGGATCTGTTCAAGCAGGGCCACGGCTTGGGGCGATAAGGGCACAAGGTGGATGTCCCCGGCCATCTTCGTACCCCTTGTTGAAAAAGGTACTCCGTCCAACGCGGGTCGAGTGTCCGGTATCTCCCAGGTGCCGCGTTTAAGGTCGAATTCGCTCCAGCGGGCGAATCGCAGTTCGCTGGAGCGTACGAACACATGCAGCGAGAGCATGACCGTCAGCCGGGTAAGTGCGCGGCCTTTGTATGTGTCGATACGCTCCTGCAATTCAGGCAGACGCGATAAGGGTAAAGCAGGGCGGTGAATCACCCTCGGAGCTTTGATCAAACCTTCAAGGTCGGAGGCAGGGTTTGCCGCGATCTGTCGAGCACGTTTCGCCTCGCGCATGATGCTTTGCAGGTAGTTTTGTACCCTTAAAGCGACGTCAATCGTGCCACGCTTCTGGATCGCTTCCAGAGGTTGCATCAGGTCATGGGTGTCCAGATCGACAATAGAGCGAGCGCCGATCAGCGGGAAGACATGGGTTTTGAGGCGGCTCAGGACGGTCTTGGCATGGCCCGGAGCCCATTTGGCAGACATCGCTTTGTGCCAGTCCAGTGCGGCGCTTTCAAAGGTTCGGCCTTTGATTGCAGCCTGCGTCTTGGCTTGGTGTTTGGTCTCTATGGGGTCGATGCCTTTCGCCAGCATCCGTTTGACCTCTAGGCGCTTGTTGCGCGCATCGGCGAGTCCGACCACGGGGTAGCTGCCGAACGAGGTTAGTCCTTCGCGTCCATCAGGTTTGACATACCTGAGACGCCAGCCTTTACGGCCATTGGGTTGGACTAGAAGGTAGAGGCCGTCGCCGTCGAAAAGCTTGTAGGCGCGGTCGGTGGGCTTGGCTGAGCGGCAAGCCGAATCGGAGAGTGGAGCAGTGGTGCGCGACATAAGGGTACTCCCCCTTTATCGAATTACCTTACCCCTAACACTACCCCTAAAACGGTTGGAATCCACCAGTTTCTGACGGAAACCGATGGAACGCCAAAACGAAAAAACCCGCCAGAAGGCGGGTTTTTCGGGGGTTTCAGAGATTTTGAAAGCCTTCTCTGGAACCTTGTATGGTGCCGGCACCAGGAATCGAACCCGGGACCTACTGATTACAAGTCAGTTGCTCTACCATCTGAGCTATACCGGCGTGTCAGGGCGACGATTATAGCGATTGGATAGGTTCTGTAAACCCCTGAATTCTGACTATTTTTGCGCGGACTTCGGGTCAGGCGCGCAGCAGGGTTTTCTTGAGTTTCTGAATGGCTTTCCAGGTTCGACTGTTTTGCATTGCGCGCAGCTGTGCTTCGGCCTGTTCGGCGCGTTGCAGGGCGGCGGCGAGCTGGTGTTCGGCATCGCTGACGGGGTGGCTGAAGTTGTGGCCTTTGCAGAACTGGAACTCGTCCAGGTTGCACGGCGGGATGTCGAAGGCGGGTTTGAGGTTCAGGTGTTCTTCGGCGAGGTAGTAGGTGTTGATGCCGTCGAACAGGATGGAGTGGTAGCCGGCGTCGGTGACGAGGGTTTCCCAGGCCTGGTCGCGGGCCCAAGGGGTTTCGATGAGGATCACCCATGGCCGCCACTGGGTGAAGTCCATGCCGCGCAGGACGGTTTCTTCGTGGCCTTCGACATCGATTTTCAGGAAGTGGATGGCGCGGCCCCGAGCGTGTTCTTCGCAGATGGAGCTCAGGGTGCGGGACTTGATCGTCTGGGTGCGAACGTCCATGCCGGCGTCTTTGTGCATTTTCGCCATGGCCGGGTCGAGGGTCGAGAGGCCGGTGCCGGCGATGCCGTAGAAGGTCAGTTCGTCAGCACTTTCCCCGGCCGCGCATTGCAGGTTGGTGTCCTTGGGGCGTTGCTGGCACAGGGCTTCGTAGTAGTTGGGCATCGGTTCGACGTTGATGCCGGTCCAGCCGTTGTCGTAGAACGCCTTGGTGACCGAGTCATGGGTGGGGTCGTTTGCCCCGACGTCGATGTAGAAGCCGTTCTCGACGGTTTTGAGGGCGCGCCACAGGCGTATGTCTTCGAAATTCTGTGCGTAGGAAATGAACGTCACTGGCGCATCCTGTCGGAGGAATGGTCTTGTTCGTGGCCGCACTGCCGGCGCCCTTGCGTGTGTGTATATCAAGAGTAATGAAAGGGTGCAATTTCCCCTGTCTGCGGTCCGGGATTAGGCGTTTATGTCGTTTTGGTTAAATGCTTATGCACAATGGCATTGGCGGCGCACTGGGTTTAGGCCGAATTTGTGGATCCGTTCTCATTTGTCCGCAAATGCCTGTTTTTTCGATTTTTTATGCGGGTGTACAAAAAATGAACAGTGTGGATTTAGCCCTGAAACAGGCGTAGATATTGGATCCACGATTATTTCATCAACAGAGTTATCCACAGGTCGGATGTGCTTAAGCGCGTTCGGCCAGGAGCAGGAAATTACGCGGTGTGAGCGGGGTTTTGCAGAAGGTGCCGACGCGGACGCTGTAGCCCTGCTCGGCGAGGAAAAGTGCCCGGTCAAGAACCAGCCAAAGCTCCAGTGGGCGTCGGAAAAGTCCGCGTAACAGTTCAAGGTTGCGCACTTCGGCCAGTCGCTGCCAACCGGCGGCTTCGAGGGCTGGCCAATTTTGCGGGCCGACTGTGGATAACTCTTTGAGTGCGGCCAGGTGATGGCAGTAATCGGCAAAGGGTTTGTCCAGCCAGGCGCTGGGCAGGGAAGGGGTCGGCAGATACTCGTCCATGCCGCGCAGTTGCCGCTGCAGCAAGTCGAAGCCCAGGCGCCGGGCCATGGAGGTGTCGCGTTGACGGCGCACGCGGGCGCCAGCGGTGACGGTTTCACTCATGGGCAGCGCGAGGTCGTCGAGGGAAAGCTGTAGGCCGGAGCCTTGGGCGGCCGAGGAAATCGGCGAGTATTGGGCAAGACTGATCCGGTTGTAGCAGCACGGCGCGATGGCGAGCTGTTTACAGCCTGTGGCGCTGGCGAGTTGAATCAGCCGCACATGCAAATCACCGCAGGCGTGAAGCGCGACGGGCGTGTGGTGCGCACTCAGTAAAGTAGCAGCGTCTGTCGCGAGCACATCCTGTTCGATATGCAGCGCATGCAGGTGATGACGCTGGCTGAGTGCCTGGCCGCTGGTTACCAGTGCCGGGTCGTATTCCAGGCAAGTCAGTTGTTGCCCAGGTTGCAGCAGGCGGCGCCCCAAGTGTCCCTTGCCCGAGCACCAGTCCAGCCAATGCTTCGGTGTTTCGCAGAACTGCAATCGACTGGCGAAAGCTTCGATCTGCTGCCATTTGCGCCCCGGTACATCGACGTTCAGCCGATGGCCGGCCGCTTCGAGTGCGTGTGCAGGCAATTCATCCACAGCACTCAAGGCAACGGACATCGATGCCAAGGAAGCAAAGGGTTCCGGCGCATTCAGTAGGGCGGGTTGATTGTGGGCGTTTTCCGCGTCTTCCAGCGACCGCTTGCGTAGCCATTCGGCCAGAGCTGGGTAGGACACTTCCCAGGGAAGCTGCAGATGAGTGAACGGCCGAGCTTTCCACTGTGCCTGATGCTCTGTCAGAAACGCATCCAGCGCGGTGAAGCGGGCGAGCAGGGCCTCGCCCGTCAACACGCCATCCTCAACGTCCTTGGCAGGCATCGACGCGCAACCAGCGCTCCAGCAGCTTGAAGCCGCGCACCAGCACGTAAGCCATCACCAGGTAGAACATGCCCGCGGCGAAGAAGATCTCCACCGGCAGGTAGGTCCGGGCAATGATGGTGCGGGCCATGCCGGTCAGTTCCAGCAGGGTCACGGTGCTGGCCAGGGCGCTGGCCTTGAGCATCAGGATCACTTCGTTGCTGTAGGCCGGCAGGCCGATGCGCGCCGCGCGCGGCAGCATGATGAAGAACAGCGCTTTTGGCTTGGACATGCCCAGTGCCCGTGCCGCTTCGATCTCGCCCGGTGGTATCGCCTGGATGGCGCCGCGCAGGATTTCCGCAATGTAGGCTGCCGTGTGCAGGGTCATGGTCGCCGTGGCGCACCAGAACGGATCGCGCAGGTACGGCCACATCGAACTGTTACGGATCGCGTCGAACTGCGCCAGGCCGTAGTAGACCAGGAACAGTTGAACCAGCAACGGCGTGCCCCGGAAAAAGAAGATGTAGCCGTAGGGAAAGGCCCGCACCCACCACAGGCGCGACGAGCGGGCGATGCCCAGTGGAATGGCCAGCAGCAAACCGGCGATCACGGCGATGGCCACCAGTTCCAGGGTCAGGGTCGCGCCCTGGGCCAGTTTCGGCAGCCACTTGATGATGACTTCCCAGTTCATTGGGTGCTCCTCGCGAAGCCGCGAGCGGCACGTTTTTCCAGGAAGTGCATGCCGGTCATCGCCAGCACCGTCAGGCTCAGGTACATGAACGCGGCCACCATATAGAAGGTGAACGGCTGTTTGGAGACGGTCACGCCGATTTGCGCATGACGCATGATTTCTTCCAGGCCGATCACCGACACCAGCGCGGTGTCCTTCATCAGGATCATGAACAGGTTGCCAAGGCCGGGCAGGGCGATGCGCCACATCTGCGGCATGATCAGCCGGGTGAAGATGCGCCACTTCGACAGGCCCAGGGCCACGCCGGCTTCGCGATGGCCTTTGGGGATGGCGAGGATCGCACCGCGGAACACTTCCGTGGCGTAGGCGCCGAAGCACAGGCCCAGTGCAATCACGCCAGCGGCGAAGGCGTTGAGTTCAAGGTCTGGGTTGCCGAAGAACTCGCCTAGGGCACGCATCAGGTTGACCGTGCCGAAGTAGATCAATAGCACCCAGAGCAATTCCGGGATGCCGCGAACCAGGGTCGAGTAAGTGCCGCCAAGCCATTGCAGCGGCTTGTACGGGGAAGTCTTGGCCAAGGCGCCGAGCAGACCGAGCACCAGCCCCAGGCACAGGGCCGAGAGTGCCAGTTTCACAGTCATCAGCGCGCCAGCGGCGAGCGCCGGGCCGAATCCGTAGAGGTCGATAATCATGGATTTCTTTTCAAATCGCGGCAGGCAAGGCCGAGAACCGGCGCCATCAGGCGCCGGTCAGGCAGGTCAGTATCAATAGATGCTGAACGGGAAGTACTTGTCGTTGATCTTCTTGTAGGTGCCGTCAGCGACGATTTCTTTGAGTGCGGTGTTCAGCTTCTCGCGGATCGGGTCCTTCTTGCGCACGGCAATACCGATCTTGTCGCTTTCTTCCACCGGGTCGCCCTTGAACTCGTAGGCACGGCCAGCGTCGCTTTTCAGCCATTCGTAGTTGACGTACTTGTCGGCCAGGATGCCGTCCAGGCGGCCGGAAGTCAGGTCGAGGTAGGCGTTTTCCTGGGTGTCGTAGAGCTTGATGGTGATGTCGTCACCATAGTTGTCTTCCAGGAAGGTGCCGGCCAGGGTCGCGCGCTGGGCGCCGATGATCTTGCCTTTGAGCGCCGCCTTGTCGGTTTTGAAGTCGATGTCTTTCTTGGCGATGAACTGCAGCTTGTTGGAGTAGTACGGGTCGGTGAAGTCCACCGCTTGCTTGCGCTCGTCGGTGATCGACATCGAGGAGATCAGGAAGTCGAACTTCTTGGCGTTGAGGGCCGGGATTATGCCGTCCCAGTCGGAGGTCACGACGGTGCACTCGACTTTCATCTTGGCGCACAGCGCGTCGCCGATCTCTTTGTCGAAGCCGACGACATTGCCACTGGCATCTTTGTTGTTGAACGGCGGGTAGGCCGCTTCGATGCCCATCTTCAGGGTTTCGGCCATGGCACCGGCGCTGAACGCCAGGGTGACGGCGGCAGCCAGGAAGACCTTTTTGTAGTTCTGCATGTGGATAGCTCCGTTAGCGGTTGCTGGACATGAATTGTTTGCAGCGCGCCGAAAGCGGGTTTTCGAACACCTGCTGTGGCGATCCTTGCTCTTCTACCAGGCCCTGGTGGAGGAACACCACTTCGCTGGAGACCTGACGGGCGAAGCCCATTTCGTGGGTCACGAGCAGCATGGTGCGGCCTTCTTCGGCCAGCGCGCGGATGACATTAAGTACTTCCTGGACCATTTCCGGGTCAAGCGCGGAGGTGGGCTCGTCGAACAGGATGACCTTGGGCTGCATGGCCAGGGTGCGGGCGATGGCCGCGCGTTGTTGCTGGCCGCCGGACAATTGCGCCGGGTAGGCGTGGCGCTTGTCGGCGATGCCGACCTTGGCCAGCAGGGCTTCGGCGACTTCGATGGCTTCGGCCTTGCTCTGGCCGAGCACGCGGCGCGGGGCTTCGATGATGTTGTCGAGCACGCTCATGTGCGGCCACAGGTTAAAGTTTTGAAATACAAAACCGATTTCGCTGCGCAGGCGATTGATCTGCTTGCCGTCGGCGGCCACCAGCTCGCCGTTCTTCGCAGCCTTGAGCTTGAGTTCTTCGCCGGCCACCAGGATCTGGCCCTGGTGCGGGTTTTCCAGCAGGTTGATGCAGCGCAGGAACGTGGACTTGCCGGAGCCGGAGGAACCCAGGATCGAGATCACATCGCCGTCGCGGGCGGTCAGCGAGATGCCTTTGAGCACCTCCAGCGAACCGTAGCGTTTATGCAAGTTGCGGATTTCAAGCGCGGGCGTGGCCTCAGCCATGTGCGTTCCTCATATATGTTGCGCTCCTGCTCTTGGCGGCCTTCCTGGCGAGGCGGCCAACCTAGCATAGCGTTTCAATGGCAGCCAACAGCGCTACGGACGGTAAACGGCTGGTACGTGGCAGGTTGTCGCATCGGCGCAGCAGACTGTCGCCCCATCAACAACCGAACAGCCGTTTGAACCTTGCTGTCGATAAAAAGCGCGGTGGCTGCCGCAAAAAAAGGCGCGATGTTGCCAGCTTTGACAGGGTGTTGGAAGCGCTATCCGGCCAAATGCACCGCTTGTGCACTTTTAATGTGCGCGCAGCCATTTTCAGGTGTGTTTCCGGTGCGCTGATTCACCACACAAAGTGGGTCGCAGGGTAACGCTCTGGCAAAGTGCCATTAAATTCAATGGGTTGCGATGACTGTCCGGTCGAGGCGAGGCCGCCGGGTTAGAGGGTTTTGAAATATTTTGGCGCAATTATTGCGTGCAGAATCCAGAACGCCCTGTTGGCTTCTTTTTACGAGAAGGTCCGCCGAACGGGATGCACGCATTCGCTTCTCCTTACAAAGGTAGTTTTAATGAGCAGTACCCAAAGCTCTAATGGCCTCGAACAGGGGCTCAAACCGCGCCATGTGACCATGCTGTCGATTGCCGGGGTTATCGGCGCCGGCTTGTTCGTCGGCTCGGGTCACGCCATCGCCGCTGCAGGTCCGGCTGTTCTGTTGGCTTACGCCGCCGCCGGCATGTTGGTGGTGCTGGTGATGCGCATGCTCGGCGAAATGGCCGTTGCCTCGCCGGACACCGGTTCGTTTTCGACTTACGCCGACCGCGCGATCGGTCACTGGGCCGGCTTCACCATCGGCTGGTTGTACTGGTGGTTCTGGGTTCTGGTGATCCCGTTGGAAGCCAACGCTGCCGCGACCATCCTGCATGCCTGGTTCCCTGGCGTGGATATCTGGGCCTTCGCCCTGGTCATCACGATGCTGTTGACCGTGACCAACCTGTTCAGCGTGAAGAACTACGGTGAATTCGAGTTCTGGTTCGCCCTGATCAAAGTGTTGGCCATCATCGGTTTCATCATTCTCGGCGTAGCGGCGATCTTCGGCTTCCTGCCGAACAGCCAGGTCAGCGGCGTTTCGCATCTGTTCGACACCCAGGGCTTCCTGCCAAACGGCATGGGCGCAGTACTGGGCGCGATCCTGACCACCATGTTCTCCTTCATGGGTACCGAGATCGTGACCATCGCGGCCGCGGAATCGAAAAACCCTGGCAAGCAAATCTCCAAGGCCACGAACTCGGTGATCTGGCGGATCGGCTTGTTCTACCTCGTGTCGATCTTCATCGTTGTGGCCCTGGTGCCTTGGAACGACCCGGTACTGGCAAGCCTGGGCTCCTACCAGACCGTGCTTGAGCGCATGGGCATCCCGAATGCCAAGATGATCGTCGACATCGTGGTACTGGTTGCTGTGACCAGCTGCCTGAACTCGGCGCTCTACACCTCGTCGCGGATGCTGTTCTCCCTGGGCAAACGCGGTGATGCACCGGCCATGTCCACGCGCACCAACAAAAGTGGCACGCCTTACTGGGCGGTGATGTTGTCCACTGGTGCTGCGTTCCTGGCAACATTCGCCAACTACGTGGCCCCGGCTGCCGTGTTCGAATTCCTGCTGGCAAGCTCCGGCGCCATCGCATTGCTGGTGTACCTGGTGATCGCGATTTCGCAACTGCGCATGCGCAAGCAGCGTATGGCTCGTGGTGAGAAAATCGTCTTCAGCATGTGGCTTTTCCCGGGCCTGACCTACGCGGTGATCGTCTTCATCGTTGCGGCCCTGACCATCATGCTGTTCCAGGATGCCCATCGTGTGGAAATCCTCGCGACCGGCTTGCTTAGCGCCCTGGTAGTAGCAGCCGGCTTGCTGGTGGCTCGCCGTCGTCGCAACGAGAGTGGGGTTGCGGCGGTCGCCCGCTGAGTCTTCTGGCGTAAAGCTAACGTTGTTGAAGAAACAAAGAACGGCCTCTGGTAACAGCGGCCGTTCTTTGTATTTTTGATCGTCAGAATGTCTCGCGTTCCTGATCGGCGGGTTGCTCGCGGCCATTCATGCAATCCGAACCGGCCTGATTAGTGTCGTACCAACGGTCCCATATGTCTCCGGTTACGGCGATGTTGTGAGCTTTGCCGACATTCAGACCGGGCTGTTTAAAGCTGCGTGGCATGACGACCGCCTCAGGCAGCAAGACCGGTTCCTTGTCATCACTCATTCAGCGGATTTCGGTGGTTCCAACATGATTTCAATGGCCTGCCGATAACTGTCCAGAGCAGTACCGAAATCTTTGATGACTTCGGGGTCTTCCAGCCAGCGTTGTGCGGTTTCACGATCAATGCCATCAGCCCACATGCGGTAGTCGATGAGCATGTCGGCAGCCAAATGTGTGGCAGCCATGGACTCGTCCTCGGCATTCTCCAAGTCGAGCAGATCTGGCTCGTCGCTGATTATTGTGCTGAGAGATACCAGCATGCTCACCAGCATGTTGACGCGACCTCTTTCTGCTTCTTCCTCTTGCATATTGCTGAACATGGTCAGGATATTTTCAGCAATCCCGTCTTCTCCTTCGGGCAGTTCATCTGCATCGAAGAGTCCGTCTACTTCAGTCGGATCGTTGATGCCAGCCAAAGGCGGTCGGCCGCTGATTCGGATCTGCTTGGCTTTGGCTTTTGCACGCTTGGCGCGTTTCTGTTGCTTGTTCAGGGAGGCCATGGGAACTCAGTTCGGTTTCTGTTGGGTTTGCGCGGCAATGGCGTTGGACGCCGCCACATAGTCGGCCTGGAAGGCCGGAGATTCGATCCACGCCAGGGCGCCGGCTTCGTCTGTTTCGGCCGACCATTGGCGATATTCGATCAGCGCGGCGAGGATGAAGTCCATCGCGCCTTCTTCGCCTTCCTGCTCGTACACCAGCTCCAGCAACGGGTCTTCGAGGAAGGCTGTGCACATGGCTTGCTGGCTGATCTTTTCGGCGTCGATCATTTTCTTGAACAGTTCGGTCAGGTCCACCGATTCGAAATCGATGCGATCGTCGTTCGGGTCCAGTTCGACCGGCGCGGCGGCCCGCTGGGTGCGGTTCTGCTTGGCCTTGGCCTTGGCGCGGGAGGCGCGTTTGTGCTGCTTGTTGGCGGAGGCCATGGGCGTCGTTCCGTATTCGTTGAAAGGGCAATTGACTTAGCTGTGCGGTACTCGCCGCCCGGGGGTATCGGGGGCCAGTTCGCCGTTTTGCAGCCAGGCCAATGCAATGGGCCATAGTGTGGCTTGGTATGGGCTGCGAAAAAAGGCGAAATGTCCGACTTCTTCTTCGCCGATGTCTTCGGGATGGATACGCAGGTGAGCGTTTGTACTGCCGGTGAAGTAGCTGAGCAGGCGTTCGATGGCCGGGACCGTGCCGTAAGGATCATCACTGATGCTGATGGCCAGGGTTTGTGCGGTGACGTCGGCAAAGGGCAGTTGCCCGCTTGTTGTGCTGATCGCGCGGCCGCTGGAGCGTTTTTCGTAACGGGCAGTGGACAGGCTCCAGTCACGGACCACGCCGGCGGGCGTGTCCTCCAGCCATCCGAGGCGTTTACCCGGAAAGTAGCCGTAGATCATCGTCACCAGTGGCATCAGCACATGCCACTTGGCAAACATCCGCCAGCGAAGGGCGGGTGCATAGTCGCGCCAGTAGGCGAATTGCGCTCCGACCGTCACCAGACGCCGGATCAGGTGCCCGGACGCCCCCAGGCCCGCTGCGCAGCCGCCAAAGCTGTGGCCGACCACATCGATAGGCTGCCCGGGGAACTCACGCTGTGCGCGCTTGAGCATCGCCTCGAAATCCAGCGCTCCCCAATCGGTCCATGAGGCCTTGAGACCTTTGAGCGATGCCGGCCGCGACTCGCCGATGCCGCGGTAGTCATAGGTGATGACGTCGAAGCCGTGATCGAACAGATAGTCGGCGAAGCGCGAGTAATGACGACAACGGACCGAGGTGGCGGCGTTGATGATGACGACCGGACGAGCGGCATCCCGGGACGGGTGTCGCCAGGTGAAACCACCGAGGACAAAGCCGTCTGCAGCGGTTTCCTTGAACGGTTCGCCGGACGCAACGCGTTGCAACGGCAACTCGATTTGAGTTGGGACGAGTGAAGGCGTTTCCTGCAAATTCATCGGCGTCGGACCTTTGCGGGTAGCTGCCAACGATAGTCTTGATGCCGTTGATGAACAATCCATTGGCCTCAACGCAGTGATTGATCGGGCAATCGTTCTTCAAGGGCCGCCCGTTCCCGATCCAGTTCGTTACGGAGTTCCTCTTCGCTCGGCAGGACGAGCTTGTACTTGCTGGCGAGCAGTTGTTCGCTTCCTTCCCGCATTGAGTAGCGCACCACGGATTCATCTTTTTGCGCACGGAGAATGATGCCGACGGTAGGGCTGTCTTGCGCGCTGTGTTTCAGGTCGTCGTACATGCGCAGGTACATGTCCATCTGCCCCACATCCTGATGGGTCAGTTCACTGCGCTTGATATCGAAGATGACGAAGCATTTGAGCAAGTAGTTGTAGAACACCAGATCGATGTAGAAGTCTTTGCTGTCGGTACTGATGCGTTGCTGGCGGGCAATGAACGCGAAACCCCTGCCCAGCTCCAGCAAGAAGCCTTGCAGCTGTTCGATCAACGCCTGTTCGATCCCGCTTTCCTGAAGCTTGCCGGCATTGGGCAAGCCCAGAAACTCCATTACCACCGGGTCACGGATGAAGTCCCGAGGGCTGGCCTTCATGTTTTGAATGTTGGTGGCGGCCTCCTGCTTGACACTGCCGCGATCTCGGCTCGCCAGCAGGCGTTCGTAGTACAGCGTATTGATCTGGCGTTCCAGGGCGCGGCTTGACCAGTTTTGGGTGGCTGATTCGTTCATGTACCAGAGACGGGCGCTGTCGTTGTCGACCCGAAGCAGGTGGCGGTAGTGGCTCCAGCTCAATTCGAGACGCAGTGCGTCACGAATTGGAAACGCCTGATAAAACTGGCGCATTTTTCGCAGATTGGTTTCGTCAAAGCCTTTCCCGAATTCTGCAGTAAGCCTGTTTGCCAGGGTCGACAGTATCTCTTTGCCATACCTCACCCGCCGAGCGCCTTCCTGCTCGAACTCGACGATATGTCGACCAATCTGCCAACAGGTTTGCACCTGAACGGTATCGACCGCCCGAAGCACCTTCTGACGTGCCTGATGGATCGATTTGCCAAGGTTCCCAAGCAGTGAAGCCAGATAGGGGTCGTGAGTGTCGTTGGGTGTGAGGGCCGTCATGAGGTCTTCCGCAGCAGATTGGATAGCGAAAGAGAATGACCAGTGAGCACCCTTCGAAGCTGCCGGGAGTGACTGAAAAACAGGCAGGAAATGCCGGGTTCGCTGGCAGGACGCGTCGGAGGGCAGGCGAGGGCTGAGGAGCAAATGGCGTAGTACGTTTCGTACTCAGGCCAAATCAATCTAAAACCCCGCCCTGCGACTGGAAATCCAAAGAATGTAACGATTGGGTTCTGCAGAACCCGGGAGTCGTCATCATGAAGTACCTCCATTCACTCCTGTTGCCACTCACCGCCGTCGGCGTGCTGATGTTTCCATCGATGTCGCCCGCCGCCAGCCTTGATCCAATCGAAAGCACTGGCGTACAGGTGCAGCGCCAGGAGCAAAACGGCATCGCCTACCTGTCCGGCGGTATCGGTGAGGATGAGTCCAGGGCCATCCAGCAGACCACCGGCTATAACCTGCACATGACGTTCTCTGTCGGGGCGAAAAATGAATACATTCCTGACGTGAGCGTGGTCATTCAGAAAGCCCCGGGGCAAACCGTGCTGACACTCAATAACGCCGGTCCGTTGGTTTACGTGAAGCTGCCTGCCGGTAAATACACGGTCATTGCGACGCGCAACGGCGAAACCCGGCAGGACGTTGCCGATGTTGGCGGTGGTGTAGCCCGTAACCTGGTTTTCCACTGGAATGATGCGAGTTAGCGAGACGCTCTAGGCCCTGAGTCCTGCGACTCAGGGTTTATCGTTATTAACGCCTGCGTACGCTTGGATGAGTGCAACGCGTAAAGGGTTGGTTTCTACGCTCAGCAGCTTGATGGCCAAGGCGCAGCAGACCACGATCAACATGGGTTTGATCAACCGTGGTCCGACCCGGACGGCGGCCCGTGCACCCAATTGAGCGCCGATGAAGGCCGCCAAAGCCATGGCTATGGCTAACGGCCAGATAATCACACCTTTGGTGATAAAGACCGACAGAGAGCCGAGGTTGCAAGAGGCGTTGGCAAGCTTGGTAAAACTCATGGCCCGCATCATGCCCAGGCCGCAGAGCAGTACAAATCCGACAATGAAGAAAGAGCCCACGCCGGGGCCAAATACACCATCGTAAAAACCCAGGATAGGTGCCACGGTAAACGAAAACAGCAGTACACCAATTCTCTTGCGTCGATCTTCATTGGCCAGCTTTGGAGATAGCGCAAAATAGATGGCTACCAGAATCAGCATGATAGGCACGCAAACTTCCAGGTAGTGCTTATCAATAGAGCTGACCAGCAAGGCACCACTAGCGCCACCAATAAATCCGCAAATAACCAGGAAACGGCCTTCGCGCCACTCGATCAATCCTTTGCGAGCAAAGGTCACCGTTGCCGAAACAGTTGCCGAAGCGGCCTGGAACTTGTTCGTTGCAATTGCACTGATCGGATCTACACCTGCCAGAAACAATGCAGGCAAGGTGATCAAACCACCCCCACCGGCAATCGCATCAAAAAAGCCGGCGCAAAAAGCGACGAGCGCCAACATGCCAATTACATCCAAGGACATTGCATTCTCTCTTTATGGTTATTGGCCAGTAATCACATGACTGGTCGTTCAACAGCCTGATCACATAAGGAATCAGCCCTGCAGCACTAACGGGTCTTCTGAAACAACGATGGGGGTAGAAAATTTTGAAAGTCCGAAAATACGAACCAAGACCCGTCTGTTGTCTTTGATGACATCGCGACAGTGCAGAGCCCGGATGTTATTGATAACCATGGCTGATTCCTGGGTCAGCGTGCATTCGATCGGAGTTGCTTCATCCACACCTTGGCAAAGGGCGGTGTAAGCCGTTTTCACAAAGGTCGAGGCGTTGTCATTGACCGAAAAGCGATACGAGTTGAAGCGGGCTGCGAACCCTACCTTATCGTCGAACTCCAGAATCGAAACGTTGCGGCCATCCTCCCCTTTGCCACTGACAAAGGAGTCACTACGAGTGAACTGGAAGTTGCCCGTGGTCAGTGCGAGGCAGTTGGTGATGCCGATTTTTTCGAGTATGGGGGGTAGTGCAATGACTCGCGTAGGTTCCAGGCTCGGGTTCCACAAGGCGGAAAGTATGAGCGACGACGGAGAGGGCGAGTGCCCGTCTTTCGCGGTCACGGCGCACCAGTAAGGCGCCTCTGTATGCGGTCCAAGCGCGAGGCCGGAATGGGAACTCAGTTCCTTGATGTCCGGCTCGGCTGGGATCTTGGTCAGTCCGCCGCCCTTGAAGTTGGCCACCAGTCGAATCAGTTTTCCTTCATTGTCCATGTCATAGGCAAAGGCACTGTTATCCACCAGTTTCAACAAGATCTGATTGCGGGCGGCCAGGCAAAGTACGTCGTAACGATTTTCCAGGGATGCCAGATCTGGCAGTTCATTTGGAGGGCTGATTTCGGTGATTTTTTGCAGCCCTTCAAAAATCAACACGGAGATAAGGCCATCGGAATAGGCGCCCAACAGTTCACATTGGTTTTTCGAAAACGAGAGCTTTAATTCGGTCGCTGCCAGAAACGCTTTGGACTTGGCTCCTGGTGCCTGCGGCCCGCCGATGGCGGCCAGTTTTTTGGTGAACGTGTGAAGCAGTGTTGACTGGTGAATATCAAAGCTGAAAGTTCTGATTTCTTGTTCAGTAAAAAACCCAGTGGTTTCGACGTCTGGTTTGATGGCGTCAGTCATTGTCTACATCCTGTTGTGTATCCGCTCCCGGTTATGCGGCAGCTCCTCCTTCGATTCTGCACAAACTGAAGATCAGCGTATGTCATCCGCTTCCGGTAAAGCATACGGAGCGTTCTTACAGACCAAAGACTGCCAGGAAGGGCTGATCTCCAATGCCTGAAGCTTTTCGGGGCTTGGCCCCGGCAACCGTTGCGGATGCTGGCAGGTGTGGTGATAGGGGGGGGAATTGTCGCTTTGATGGTGACCGGACCAGTGCCTAATCAAATCGCAGGCATAAAAAAACCCTGAATCTTGCGATTCAGGGTTTTCGGTATTTGGTGCCCAGAGACGGAATCGAACCGCCGACACGGGGATTTTCAATCCCCTGCTCTACCGACTGAGCTATCTGGGCAACGGGGCGCATTAAACGGGTTTTTCAGGGGGTCGTCAAGCAAGTTTTCAAAAAAATTTTAATTATTACCGTCGCTTACGTTCCGACCCCCGATAAATCGGGGTTATTCCGACGGCGGCACGTAGCCTTCGGCCTTGGCGTAATCCTCGCCGGAGAAGTACTTGTCCATTTCGCCCTGAAGATATTTGCGATCTTCGGCGTTCATCATGTTCAGGCGTTTTTCATTGATCAGCAGGGTCTGGTGTTTTTGCCAGTCGGCCCAGGCCTTGGCCGAGACGTGGTCAAAAATGTCCTGGCCTTTGGCGCCCGGGAAGGGAGCGCGCTCCAGGCCTGGCAATTCTTCTTTGTACTTGCGGCACATGATGGTGCGGGTCATGACGACTCTCCTGCGTTCAATACGGCGGCCGCGCGTTCGAGCAAGGTTTTGACCGGGGCGGCAAGGCCCAGGCGCGGCGGGGTGGCGAGGTTATACCAGAGCCAGTCGGCCTCGGCCACGTGATGGCCGGTCTCCTGGACCTGAACCAGCCAGGGTTCGATGGATAACTGAAAATGGCTGAAGGTGTGCACCAGGCTCGGCAATGCCTGTTGGGTGCCCAGTTCCAGCGAGTGCTGCGCTGCCAGGTGTGACAGGTCGTCGAGGTCGTCGAGTTCCGGCAGGCTCCACAAGCCGCCCCAGAGGCCCGTAGAGGGGCGACGGTAAAGCAGGATGGCGCCTTCGGTGTTGGCCAGCATCGGCATCAGCGTGCGCTTCTGCGGGATGGCCTTGCGCGGCTTGGGGATCGGGTAACGGGTTTCCAGGCCGAGCATGTGCGCCTCGCAGCCTTTTTCCAGTGGGCACAGCAGGCAGCTCGGTTTGCTGCGGGTGCAGAGCGTGGCACCGAGGTCCATCATCGCCTGGGTGTAGGCGTTGACCCGGTCGTGCGGCGTAAAGCGCTCAGCGTTGGCCCAGAGCTGTCTGGCGACCTTCGGCTCGCCCGGGTAGCCCTCTTGCGCGGTAAAGCGCGCCAGGACGCGTTTGACGTTGCCGTCGAGGATTGGCGCGCGCAGGCCCATGCTGATGCTGGCAATGGCGCCGGCGGTGGACAGGCCGATCCCCGGCAGATCGGTGAGTTTTTCCACGTCTCGGGGAAATTCGCCGCCGTACTGCTCGACGACGATCTTCGCGGTCTTCTGCAAATTGCGCGCACGGGTGTAGTAACCCAGGCCGGTCCACAGGTGCAGCACTTCGTCTTCCGGTGCCGCCGCCAGGGCTTCGACCGTTGGCAGCGAGGCCATGAAGCGGTCGAAGTAGTTCAGCACGGTGCTGACCTGGGTCTGCTGCAGCATGATTTCCGAGACCCAAACCCGATACGGGTTGATGTCCTGCTGCCAGGGCAAATCGTGACGGCCGTGGCGGTCGAACCAGTCCAGCACCGCCGTTGAAAACTGCTCGGCTCTCATCGCTTGAACAGGTCCTTGAGCGCGTCTTTCAGTTTCGGGTCGACTTTGTCGCCCCATTTTTCGTCGATTTTGTCGCTGATCCTGTCGCCAGCCAACTTGGTCGCGACCTGGCTCATGCGGTCGTTATCCAAACGGCAAGCCTTGGCGCCCAGCTCCAGCGGGCCGCGGCAGCGCAGTGGCCACTCGATGCCGACAAACTTGTCGCCGACCTGACAGGCCGGGTCCGGCATGGCGCTGGTATCGCCTTCGACGATGATGCCGACGCGGTAGTCCATGCCCAGCACGCGCAGATCGATGTCGCCGTCACCCTTGACGGTCATGCCCGGGATGCGCACTTTCAGGTCCGGGTTGCTGGCCACGCCGTTACGCAAGGTCAGGTTGCCCTTGAGCTCCTGGAACGGAGTGTCCTTGCCGCGCGGCTCGCCGCTGAGGGTTTTGCGGTTGAGCGTAGCGATGCCTTTGCACAGCTGTTGCTCAAGGTTGGCGTTGAGCAGCACGCCATTGTTGATGACGAAGCTGGCGTTGCCGTTGAGGGTATCGATCAACGCCTTCTGGCTGTTGCCGTTGCCGGTCAGGTTGCTGTTGAGCGTGACCAGGCCCTTGACCGGTGGATTCTTGCCCTGGCTTTCGAGGATTTTTTCCGCCGGTACCCGGCTGATCTTCGTCTGCAGATTCAGTGCCGGCACTGGCTGGCGCACATCGAGCGTGCCGGTGGTTTCGAAGTTGCCCTCGTACAGGTCGCCACGCAGGTTGGCCAGCGTCAGCAGGCCGCCCTGGCCGGTGGCCTTGAGCGCAGCGTTATGGATCGGCAGTTTTTGCAGGGTCAACTGGCCGAAGGTCAGGTCGGCGTCCACATCGAGCTTGCTCAAGCGTTCCACTGGCAGCAGGCGCTCGCTGCTCCACGCGTCCTTGGTCGGCGCGGGTGGCAACGGCGTGCTGCCGGCGCCGGCCATGGCATCGGCTTCGGTGCTGGCGACTTCGGCCTGACGCACTTGTGTCGCGCTATTGGCCTCGGCGGATTTCGGCGGCAGGTAACGGTCGACGTTGAAGGTGTCGGCCTTGAGCACGGCGCGCAGCGATTGCCTGGCGAAGTCTTCTACGGCGATGCGGCCGCTGAAGGTGCTGTCGTCGACTTTCAGGTTGAGGTCGTCGAGCGCCAGGCTGGTCGGTGTCGCGGCCAACCGGCTGACCAGCTCGACCTTGCTCAGGCTGCCTTCGGCCATGGCCGGGAGTTTCTGGCCGATGCTGTCGACGAATTTCGCCAGGTCGAACTGGGCAATCGAGATGCCGCCGCTGACCTGTGGGGTCTTGTCCAGATCGTTGACCTTCAGTTCACCCAGTGCCCGCAACTGGTTGGCAGAGACCTTGATGCCGGTCCACTCGGCAACGTTGGCGGCCCTGTCCAGCACCAACTGGCCCTGGGCGGAGAACGTCACGGCCTTGCCTTGCAAGGGGTCGCCGGTCACTTCCCCCGTCAGCTTCATATCCTCGAACTGATAGCGCTGCAGTGCACGTGCGATGCGCAACTCACCGTTGAGTTCGGTACGCACCCGCAGTGCAGGCTGGTTGGCTGACAGGAAAGCCGTGAGCTTGAGCGGAATGTTGACGGAGTCATGGACCGCGCCGGTGCTCAACTGAATGCTTTCGGCGCTGAAGCTCTTGCCGGTTCTTTCGTCGGTGTATTCGACCCGTGCGTTGTTCACGGTCAGGCTGTCGATGTCCAGGCGGATCGGCTGGGACGGTTTTTCCGCCGCGGCGCCGGTTTCGGGCGCAGGTTCGGGAGTGGCTGGCGGGGTGCCGGTCGCGTCGGTGCCGGCCGTTGCAGGCAGCTTGCCGATGTCCTCCCAGTTGCCATGACCCTGCTTGTCGCGGCTCAGGCGCAGGTTCAGGCCTTCGACGCGCACGTCGCTCATCTGCACTTCACGGCGCAGCAGCGGCAGTACGCGCACCGACAGGCCGAGCATCTGCAAGTCGGCGTACGGTTCAGTCGGTTTGACCATGGTCGCGACACTGGCGTCGTGCAACTCCAGGCCCAGCCACGGGAACAGGCTCCAGCCGATATCGCCATTGAGCGTCAGCTCGATGTGGGCTTTGTCGCGGGCAATCTGGCGAATCTCGTCTTTGTAGTCGTTGGGATCGAAGAGGTGGGTCAGGGCAAAGCCCAGCGCCACAATGATCAGCAACAGCCCGAGAAGTACCAGACCCAGGATTTTGCCGAACGCTTTCATGGGCGAGTCCTTGTAATTAGTCGAATTCAAAATTTAGCCGAGGAGTATAGCGCCCCCGAACAGACGACCGGTCAGTGATCACGCCGGCAATACATCCAGCGGCAGTTTCAGCTTGGCGGCCAGCGCCTGCGCCTCCAGATGCCCGGCAGGCGCCAGCAGGCGCAGGGGCATGCCCGATTGCGCGGCCATTTTCTGGGCTTCGGCCACCAGTCGCTCGGCAACACCACGGCGACGGGTAATTTTTCGCACACATATTTGGGACAAGTGCCAGGCGTCTTGGTGCCTTTGCAGGCGGGCGGCGCCCAGCAGGCGATCATTGAAGCGTCCGGCGATCAGTGTGCCGTCGCGCAAACAGTCCTCGATCAACTGCGCTTCGCCGGAAAACGGGGCGAACAACCAGTCTGGAGCGTCGCGGTAGATCTTCTGCAGATCCTGCCGGTCCTGGGACGTGGCTTGGTTCAGCGGCTCGACAATGATCGGCATGGTGATTCCTGTGGGGTCATGAAGCGATGGAGGTCAGACGACGTACCAAAGGTGATGTCAGTTTGGTTTTTCTGTCACTGGCAGATGGTAACCTTTGCCCGTTCGTCCGTCCTTCTGCGACCCGTTGTCGCACAACAAGGCGCTCCACCAAAAAACGGTCATGTCTGCGTGCATAAAGGCCGGGAGTTAACTGTGGCTGGCGAACCCTACTGATAATTGGGGGATACACAATGACCACGAGCATCACGGCGGACGGCTTCGGCGTCGACCAGCCTGCGTTCCTGTCCAAGGAGCGGATCATCGCCAAGCCCGGTTTCAACCGTTGGCTGGTACCGCCGGCCGCGCTGGCCATCCACCTGTGCATCGGCATGGCCTACGGCTTTTCGGTGTTCTGGTTGCCGCTGTCAAAGGCGTTGGGCATCACGGCTCCAGTGGCCTGCGCGCCAGACATGAGTTTTATCGCACAAGTCTTTTCATCCCAGTGTGACTGGCCGATCTCGATGCTCGGCTGGATCTACACCCTGTTCTTCATCTTCCTGGGTTGCTCGGCCGCCATCTGGGGTGGCTGGCTGGAACATGCCGGGCCACGCAAGGCAGGGGTTGTATCGGCGCTGTGCTGGTGCGGCGGGCTGCTGATTTCGGCGCTGGGCGTGTATACCCACCAGATCTGGCTGATGTGGATCGGCTCCGGGGTCATTGGTGGTATCGGCCTGGGCCTGGGTTACATCTCGCCGGTCTCGACGCTGATCAAGTGGTTCCCGGACAAGCGCGGCATGGCCACCGGCATGGCGATCATGGGCTTCGGCGGTGGTGCGATGGTCGGCGCTCCGCTGGCGGCAGCGCTGATGGGGCATTTCGCTTCGCCAACCAGCGTCGGCGTGTGGCAGAGCTTCCTGGTCATGGCCGCGATCTACTTTGTGTTCATGATCGGTGGCGCGCTGTCCTACCGCGTCCCGCCAACCGGCTGGAAGCCTGAAGGCTGGACCGCCCCGGCGAAAAAAGCTTCGAACGCGATGATTACTCATCGTCATGTTCACGTGAATGTGGCCTGGAAGACGCCGCAGTTCCGTCTGGTGTGGCTGGTGCTGTGTCTGAACGTATCGGCCGGTATCGGCATCCTCGGCATGGCGTCGCCGCTGTTGCAGGAGGTGTTCGGTGGCAAGTTGTTGGGCAATGACCTGGCGTTCGGCCAACTCGACGCTTCGCAACTGGCTTCGATCGCCGCCATCGCGGCCGGTTTCACCGGTTTGCTGAGCCTGTTCAACATCGGCGGGCGTTTCTTCTGGGCTTCGTTCTCGGATTACCTGGGTCGCAAAAACACCTACTTCGTGTTCTTCGCCTTGGGCTTTGCCCTGTACGGCCTGATTCCGAACCTCGGTCATCTGGGCAGCATCGCGCTGTTCGTGGCGGCGTTTTGCGTCATCCTGTCGATGTACGGCGGTGGTTTCGCGACGGTTCCTGCGTATCTGGCGGACCTCTTCGGTACGCAAATGGTCGGTGCGATTCACGGTCGTCTGCTGACGGCGTGGGCGGCCGCCGGCGTGCTCGGTCCAGTGCTGGTGAACTACCTGCGTGAATATCAGCTGAGCATCGGCGTTGAGCGTGCAGCAGCGTACGACATTACGCTGTACATCCTCGCCGGCCTGCTGGTGCTGGGTTTCCTGTGCAACCTGCTGGTGCGCCCGGTGGCCGACAAGTACTTCATGACCGACGCCGAACTGGTCGCCGAACAGGCGCTGGGCCATGACAAAGGGGCTGACAGCAGCACCGTGCTGGAGTGGAAAGCCGCGCCTGGCACCAAACCGCTGGCGGTGGCGGCGTGGCTGGTGGTGGGTATTCCGTTGGCGTGGGGTGTGTGGGTGACCCTGCAAAAAACCGCGGTGTTGTTCCACTAACACCAAGGTAAGCCACAGCCCCTGTGGGAGCGGGCTTGCTCGCGAAGAGGGAGTATCAGTCGACATAATTGTGGGCTGATCCACCGCTTTCGCGAGCAAGCCCGCTCCCACATTTGTTCTGTGTTACACCTGAATGGCTTGTACTGACATGTACACCGCTGGCACCCCCGGATTCACTCCGTCAGTGATATCACCTCGCGTGTTTCTGTTTGGCGCCCGCACGCCTATAATGGCTGCCTTTTTCGCCCAATGATTTTGCGGAGCTGGTGATGGCCGAACGTAAGGCGTCTGTCGAGCGCGACACTCTGGAAACCCAGATCAAAGCCTCGATCAACCTCGATGGCACCGGAAAGGCCCGATTCGATATCGGTGTACCTTTTCTTGAGCACATGCTGGACCAGATCGCCCGTCACGGGCTGATCGACCTGGATATTGTCAGCAAGGGCGACCTGCATATCGATGACCACCACACCGTGGAAGACGTCGGTATCACCCTCGGCCAGGCCTTCACCAAAGCCATCGGCGACAAGAAAGGCATCCGTCGCTACGGTCACGCCTACGTGCCGCTCGATGAAGCGCTGTCGCGCGTGGTGATCGATTTCTCCGGCCGTCCAGGCCTGCAGATGCATGTTCCCTACACCCGTGCCACCGTCGGTGGCTTCGACGTTGACCTGTTCCAGGAATTCTTCCAGGGCTTCGTCAACCACGCCAACGTCACCTTGCACATCGACAATCTGCGTGGGCACAACACCCACCACCAGATCGAAACCGTGTTCAAGGCTTTCGGTCGCGCCCTGCGCATGGCCGTCGAGCTCGACGACCGCATGGCCGGGCAAATGCCTTCGACCAAGGGCGTCCTGTAATGCAGACAGTCGCGGTTATCGATTACGGCATGGGCAACCTGCACTCGGTGGCCAAGGCCCTCGAGCACGTCGGTGCCGGCAAGGTGCTGATCACCAGCGATGCCACCGTGATTCGCGAAGCCGACCGGGTGGTTTTCCCCGGCGTTGGCGCCATTCGCGATTGCATGGCGGAGATCCGTCGCCTCGGCTTCGACTCTCTGGTGCGTGAAGTCAGCCAGGACCGTCCGTTCCTTGGCATCTGCGTGGGCATGCAAGCCTTGCTCGACACCAGCGAAGAGAACGACGGCGTCGACTGCATCGGTCTGTTCCCGGGCGCGGTGAAGTTCTTCGGCAAGGATCTGGTCGAGGACGGCGAGCACCTGAAAGTCCCGCACATGGGCTGGAACGAAGTGAAGCAGAAGGTCAGTCACCCGCTGTGGCATGACATTCCGGACCTGGCGCGTTTCTACTTCGTGCACAGCTACTACATCGCTGCCGCCAACGCGCGGCAGGTGGTGGGTGGCGGGCACTACGGTGTCGATTTCGCCGCGGCGCTGGCCGAAGGCTCGCGTTTCGCCGTGCAGTTCCACCCGGAGAAAAGCCATACCCATGGCCTGCAGTTGCTGCAGAACTTCGCTGCGTGGGACGGTCGCTGGTAAATGGCCGTCAAGAAGAAACCGCCGATTCTGACCCTCACTCCCGAGCAGGAGAGCGAGGCCAATCGCAAGATCAAGCGTTTCATGGAAGACCGCTTCGAACTCGACCTCGGCTCGTTCGAGGCGGCGGAGATTCTTGAGCTGTTTACCCGTGAAATTGCTCCGCACTATTACAACAGGGCGATTTTCGATGTGCAGGCGCACCTCAAAGAGAGGTTCGAAAGCATCGAAAGCGACCTGTGGGCGCTCGAAAAGAGCAGCTGAAAGCTACAAGCTTCAAGCTGCAAGAATTAGTACGCGTGCCTGCTTGCAGCTTATAGCTTGCAGCTTGCAGCTCTTTTGACGAAGGAAAAAGCATGCTCATTATTCCCGCTATCGATCTTAAAGACGGTGCCTGTGTTCGTCTGCGCCAGGGCCGCATGGAAGATTCCACAGTGTTCTCCGATGACCCGGTGAGCATGGCTGCCAAGTGGGTGGAGGGCGGTTGCCGCCGTCTGCATCTGGTCGACCTGAACGGCGCCTTCGAAGGCCAGCCGGTCAACGGCGAAGTGGTCACCGCCATCGCCAAGCGTTACCCGAACCTGCCGATCCAGATCGGCGGCGGTATCCGCTCCCTGGAAACCATCGAGCACTACGTGAAAGCGGGCGTCAGCTACGTGATCATCGGCACCAAGGCCGTGAAAGATCCGGCTTTCGTTGCCGAAGCCTGCCGCGCATTCCCGGGCAAGGTGATCGTCGGCCTGGACGCCAAGGACGGTTTCGTTGCCACCGACGGCTGGGCTGAAATCAGCACCATCCAGGTGATCGACCTGGCGAAGCAGTTCGAAGCCGACGGCGTCTCCGCCATCGTTTACACCGACATCGCCAAAGACGGCATGATGCAGGGCTGCAACGTACCGTTCACCGCGGCACTGGCTGCTGCAACGAAGATCCCGGTGATCGCTTCCGGCGGTATCCACAACCTGGGCGACATCAAGACCCTGCTCGACGCCAAGGCGCCGGGCATCATCGGCGCCATTACAGGCCGCGCGATTTATGAGGGCACGCTGGATGTGGCAGAAGCTCAGGCGTTCTGCGATAGCTACGCGGCCAGCTCCAAGCCATAAGCTGCAAGCTGCAAGTTAGAAGCGCGACCGCGATCCGCTCTTTCTTGCAGCTTGAAGCTTGAAGCTTCTTAATCGGAGATTAAGTCTTATGGCGTTAGCCAAGCGCATCATCCCTTGCCTGGACGTGGACAACGGCCGGGTGGTCAAGGGTGTGAAATTCGAAAACATCCGCGACGCCGGCGACCCGGTGGAAATCGCCCGTCGCTATGACGAGCAGGGCGCCGACGAGATTACCTTTCTCGACATCACGGCCAGCGTCGATGGCCGCGACACCACGCTGCACACCGTCGAGCGCATGGCCAGCCAGGTGTTCATCCCGCTGACCGTGGGTGGTGGCGTACGCACCGTGCAGGACATCCGCAACCTGCTCAATGCCGGCGCGGACAAGGTTTCGATCAACACCGCAGCGGTGTTCAACCCTGAGTTCGTCGGCGAAGCCGCGCAGCATTTCGGTTCGCAATGCATCGTGGTCGCGATCGACGCGAAGAAGGTTTCCGGGCCGGGCGAAACCCCGCGCTGGGAAATCTTCACCCATGGCGGTCGCAAGCCAACCGGTCTCGACGCTGTCGAATGGGCAAAGAAAATGGAAGGCCTGGGTGCCGGTGAGATCCTGCTGACCAGCATGGACCAGGACGGCATGAAAAACGGTTTCGACCTGGGCGTCACCCGCGCCATCAGCGATGCGCTGGGCATTCCGGTGATCGCTTCCGGTGGCGTCGGCAATCTGCAACACCTGGCCGACGGCATTATCGAAGGTCACGCCAGCGCGGTTCTGGCGGCGAGTATTTTCCACTTCGGCGAATACACCGTGCAGGAAGCCAAGGCTTATATGGCCCATCGTGGAATTGTGATGCGCTGAACAAACCAGTGCAGGCCAGTGGACATCATGGCGTGCCCAAGGCACTCTTGGGTACGCCATGGATTTCGGTAGCCAGACATGCTTAAACGCTTTCTTCTCGTCCTTGCCAGCGCTTCTCTGTTGTTCATCGGCGCAGCATACGCAAAAGACAGTCCCGATGCCGACATGGTGTTGCTGACTGAAAACTTCCCGCCCTACAACATGGCGAAGAATGGCAAGAACTTCGCTCAGGACGAGAACATCGATGGCATTGCCACCGATATCGTCCGCGAGATATTCAAGCGCGCCAACATTACCTACAGCCTGACGCTGCGTTTCCCTTGGGAGCGAATCTACAAACTCACCCTGGAAAAACCCGGCTATGGCGTGTTCGTCATGGCGCGGTTGCCGGATCGCGAGAAGCTGTTCAAATGGGTCGGTCCAATCGGCCCGGACGACTGGATCATGCTGGCCAAGGCTGACAGCAAGATCACCCTCGAAACCTTGAATGATGCGCGCAAGTACAAGATCGGCGCCTACAAGGGCGACGCGATTGCCGAGACGCTGGCCAAGCAGGGGCTCAATCCGATTGTTGTACTGCGCGATCAGGACAACGCGAAAAAACTGGTCAACGGGCAGATCGACCTGTGGGCCACCGGTGACCCGGCCGGGCGCTATCTGGCGCGTCAGGAAGGGGTCAACGGGTTGAAAACCGTACTGCGTTTCAACAGTGCCGAACTGTACCTGGCACTGAACAAGGACGTGCCGGACGAGACGGTGGCCAAGCTTCAAGCAGCGCTGGATCAGATGCGCAAGGAAGGCAAGGTCGACGAGATCATGGCGCGGTACCTCTAACACCCAGTGCTTAAATGTGGGAGCGGGCTTGCTCGCGAAGGCGGTTTGTCAGACACCATTAATGTCGACTGACACCCCCCCCCCCCCCCCCCCCCCCCCCCCCCCCCCCCCCCCCCCCCCCCCCACAGGGGTTCTGCTGTGTAGCTACTAGCGGTACACCCCGTCTTTGCCATGCGCTGCGGTCGCCCGATTCCCGCGCACACTGATCATCTGCCTGATATCAATCCACTCAATTCCCTGAGCCTTCAGCTTCGGCAGCTCCCGCTCCAGCACCGCGAGTGTCTGTGGATACGGATGCCCGATCATCACCGCCGAACCTTGCTTGCGCGCGAGGCTGATCGCTGTCTGCAACTGGCTGAAGATCGCTGCTTCGGTTCGTTCATCGTCGAGAAACACATCCCGCGAAACGCTGGCCAGGCCGATCTTCTGCGCTTCGGCCGCGGCCACGGTTCGGGCGCTGGTGCGGCTGTCGACGAAGAATTTGTGCCGTCGTTGCAAGTCTGCCATCAGCCAGGTCATGGCCGCGGGTTGTGCGGTCATGCGGCTGCCCATGTGATTGTTGATGCCGCTGGTGTAGGGGACCCTTTTGAACGCAGCGTTCAGGCGCTTTTCCAGCTCATCGACAGGCAATTCGGGATGCCAGGCGAATGGTCCGGTAGCCGGATCCATGGGCATGTGCAGGATGACGATTTTTCCGGCGCGATGGGCTTCGCGGGCGAATTCGGTGGCGTGAGGCGTGTCGGGCATGATCGCCGTGGTCACCGGGCCGGGCAGGGCCAGCACGCGGCGATCCCGGGGCAGGTTCTGCCCCAGGTCATCGATGATCAGGGTCAGGTAGGCTTTTTGCGGGGTGGTCGGGGCGGGTGTTGCGTGAACAACACCCGCCAGACAGCAAAGCAGACCGAGAATGTACCGCAGGCGCATCCTCAACGGCCGGACGTGATGCTCAGCCCTTTGAGCAGGCTCAGGGCCTGGGCCAGTTGGTAATCATCGTCCTGTGGCATCGGCTTGGCCTTGCTGGAGCCGGTCGGTTTGTCCGCACCGCCGTTGCCGTTGCCCAGGTGACCCT
Source organism: Pseudomonas sp. FW305-70 (assembly GCF_058783925.1). Taxonomy (NCBI): domain Bacteria; kingdom Pseudomonadati; phylum Pseudomonadota; class Gammaproteobacteria; order Pseudomonadales; family Pseudomonadaceae; genus Pseudomonas; species Pseudomonas sp. FW305-70. Next base: position 58,872 of record NZ_JBYSYZ010000013.1, on the reverse strand, counting down.
GCAAGTCGGCTTCCTTGAAGTAGTCGTTGTCCTGCTCGCTGGTGATCTTGGCCTTGCGCACTTCGATGTCCGGGACGATGCCCTGGGCCTGGATGGAACGGCCATTCGGCGTGTAGTACAGCGCCGTGGTGATCTTCAATGCACGATCATTGTTCAGCGGCAGCACGGTTTGCACCGAGCCCTTGCCGAAACTGGTGGTGCCCATCACCACGGCGCGTTTCTGGTCCTGCAGGGCGCCAGCGACAATTTCCGATGCCGAGGCGCTGCCGCCGTTGATCAGCACGACCATTGGCACGGCTTCGCTTTCGTCCTTGCCGGTGGCAGAGAAACGCAGCTCTGAGTTGGCGATGCGGCCCTTGGTGTAGACGATCAGGCCCTTGGTGATGAAGTGGTCGACCACTTCCACCGCCGCCTGCAATACGCCACCCGGGTTGTTGCGCAGGTCGAGGATGATGCCGTTGAGCTTCTTGCCGTTCTCCTTGCGCAGCTTGGCCAGCGCCTTGGAAACCTCTTCACCGGTCTTGACCTGGAACTGGGTGATGCGGATGTAGCCGTAGCCCGATTCCAGCAGCTGGCTCTTCACGCTCTTGACCTGGATGACGGCGCGGGACAGGGTCACGTCGAACGGCGTGCCGCCGTCGCGCACCAGGGTCAGGGTGATTTTCTGGCCGATCTTGCCGCGCATCTTGTCGACGGCTTCGGTCATGCTCTGGCCGCGGGTGGGCTGGCCGTTGATCTTGACGATGAAGTCGCCGGCCTGAATGCCGGCCTTGGAAGCCGGGGTGTCGTCAATCGGCGACACCACTTTGATGAAGCCGTCTTCGGCGCCGACTTCAATGCCCAGGCCACCGAATTCACCGCTGGTGCTTTCCTGCAACTCGGCGAAATCTTCAGGGCCGAGGTAAGCCGAATGTGGGTCGAGGTTGCTGAGCATGCCCTTGATGGCGTTTTCCAGCAGGGTCTTGTCGTCCACCGGTTCGACATAAGCGGCCTTGATCCGGTCCATCACCTCGGCAAAGGTGCGCAACTCATCCAGCGGCAGTGGCGCCTTGGTGGTCGCAGCAGTGCCCGCAGGCGCAACCGCCGGGGCCGGTTGAGCGGCAAACGCCAGAGGCGCGCCGATCACCAGGGCGATCGTCAGGGCCAGCGAGGTAAGGCGGGACAAATGCAGCATGTCTAACAAACTCCTGAATTAGGTAACGCGCTTATCCTTGCGCGCGGCACCATTGCGCCGGATCACTCGGGTGACCCTGCTGACGAATAGCAAAATACAGCGCTGGCGTGTCTTGCCCGCCACTGTTGCCGACAGTGGAGATGGACTCACCGGCTTTAACCACATCACCCGCAGACTTGAGCAGCGTCTGGTTGTGACCATAAAGGCTCAAAAAACCGTTGCCGTGGTCGAGGATCACCAACAACCCGGCGCCTCGCAGCCAGTCGGCAAACACTACGCGACCACCATGCACCGCATGCACGGTGCTGCCGGCAGACGCGCCGATCATCACGCCATCCCACTTGGTCCGGGCATCGTCACCACGGCTTTCACCGTAGCGTGCCAGCAGTCGACCATCGACAGGCCAGGGAAGTTTGCCGCGGGTTGACGCAAACGGACCACCAAAGGTCTCGCCGGAACTGGAAACCAGTGCGCCGGGAGTCGACTTGACCGGTTTGCGTGGGGCGTCATCGCTGGCATCTGCCTGCGCCTGGGCCTCACGTAAACGCTTTTTTTCGGCTTCCTGCTGGGCAATCAACGCTTTTTGTCGCGCTTCTTCTGCCTCACGGGCCTGGCGGGCCAGGGTTTCTTCAATGGTTTTAAGGACTTTAGACAGGTCTGCCTGATCCTGCTCGCGCGCCGCCAGTTTCTGATCGCGAGCCTTTACGTCGTCATTGAGCTTGGCCAGGACTTGCTGGCGCTCCTTGCGGACTTTTTCGAGCTCGTCACGCTGGGTGTCGAGGCTGCTTTGCTGCACCAGCAGTTGCGCCTGCTGCATGGCGATGTCTTTCTCGACATTGGACAGTTGGCGCAGGGTTTCGTTGAAACTCTTCAACTGCTCCAGGCGAGCCTGGCTCAGGTAGTCGTAATAGGTGAGGGTACGGGCGAATCTTTCCGGATTCTGCTGGTTGAGCAGCAGCTTGAGGTATTCCTGGCGACCGTTCTGGTAGGCCGCCCGGGCCTGAATGGCAATCAGTCGTTGCTGTTCAATGCGCGCGCTCTGGAGTTTTTTTTTCTCCGCATCGAGTCGCTGCAGCTCGGCTTCGCTTTTCTTCAGCTCTTTTTGCAGGGCATCGACCTGCTTCTCGAGCTTGCCCATTTCGGTTTCGGTGCCCTTGAGTTCTTTCTGCACGCCGGACTTTTCTTCCTGCAGCTTGCCCAGCAGCTTCTTCAGCTCGGCAATGTCCTGACGCGTGGCGTCCAACTGTTGTTGGGTGTTTGCGCGCTCGTCAGCAAAGGCCGGTTGGAGCAGGCAAGTCAGAGCTAGGGCTATCAGGACGCGAAGCATAGGGGCGGGCGGCACCAGGGAAAGGGACGGCCTAGTATGCCCGCCATGGGCGGCAAAAAAAATGCCCATTTCTGACTGTGTGATGACTGGAGCAAGCGACAGACTGAATTCCATTTCAAAAACTCCAAAAACCACTGTGGGAGCGAGCTTGCTCGCGATGGCGTCCGATCATTCAACATAGATGTTGGCTGTCAGATTGCTATCGCGAGCAAGCTCGCTCCCACAGATTTTGTGGCGTTTTGGAGATCCGATCAGACCAGAATCGAAGTCCCGGTCATTTCCGCCGGTTGTTCAAGCCCCAGCAGCTTCAGCATGGTCGGCGCCACGTCCGCCAGCACGCCGCCTTCACGGACCTTCAGGTCGCGCTTGCCGACATAGATGAACGGCACCGGCTCGGTGGTGTGTGCAGTGTGCGCCTGGCCGGTGGTTTCGTCGGACATTTGCTCGACGTTGCCATGGTCAGCGGTAATCAAGGCTTCGCCGCCGACTTTTTCCAGGGCATCGACGATGCGGCCCACGCACAGGTCAAGGCATTCAACAGCCTTGACCGCCGCTTCGAACACGCCGCTGTGGCCGACCATGTCGCCGTTGGCGTAGTTGACCACGATCACGTCGTAGCGCTGGTTTTCGATGGCGTCGACGATGCGGTCGGTAACTTCCGGTGCGCTCATTTCCGGCTGCAAGTCATAGGTGGCGACTTTCGGCGACGGAATCAGGATGCGTTCTTCGCCCGGGAACGGTTCTTCGCGGCCGCCGGAGAAAAAGAAGGTCACGTGGGCATATTTTTCGGTTTCGGCGATGCGCAGCTGGGTCTTGCCGTTTTTCGCCAGGTAGTCGCCCAGCACGTTTTCCAGGCTGCCGGCAGCGAAAGCCGACGGGGCAGGAATGCTGGCGGCGTATTGGGTCAGCATGACGAAACCGGCCAGTTTCGGCTGGCGGGCACGCTCGAACTCACTGAAATTGTCTTCGACGAACACGCGAGTCAGTTCGCGGGCGCGGTCGGCTCGGAAGTTCATGAACACCACGGCATCGCCGTCTTCGACTTTTACCGGCTCGCCGATGGAGGTGGCTTTGACGAATTCGTCGCTCTCGCCGCGCTCGTAGGCTGCTTGCAGGCCTTCCTGGGCGGTGGCGGCGTTGAATTCGCCCTGGCCATCGACAATCAGGTTGTAGGCCTGGGAGACACGGTCCCAACGGTTGTCGCGGTCCATGGCGTAGTAACGGCCGATCAGGCTGGCGATCCGGCCTTTGCCCAGGGCCTGGAAGGTCGCGTCGAGCAGTTCGATCGAGGATTGCGCGCTTTTCGGCGGCGTGTCGCGACCGTCGAGGAAGGCGTGCAGGTAGATGTTTTGAGCGCCGCGCTTGAAGGCCAGTTCGGCCATGGCGACCAGGTGGTCCTGGTGGCTGTGCACGCCGCCATCGGACAGCAGGCCCATGAAATGCACGGCTTTGCCGGCGGCGACGGCTTTGTCCACGGCTGCGCAGATGGTCGGGTTCTCGAAGAACTCGCCGTCGCGGATCGATTTGGTGACGCGAGTGAAGTCCTGGTACACCACGCGACCGGCGCCGAGGTTCATGTGACCGACTTCGGAGTTGCCCATCTGGCCATCCGGAAGACCGACGTCCATGCCGCTGCCCGAGATCAGGCCGTTCGGCACGGTGGCCCACAGGCGATCCAGTACAGGCTTCTTCGCCGCGAAAATGGCGTTGGATTCGGGGCTGTCACTGTGACCGAAGCCGTCGAGAATCATCAGGACCAAAGGTTTAGGCGTGGTAGTCATGGAATCCACTCGTGGCTGAGGTAAAAGGGGTAATGGAAAAAGGGAGTCGCAGTTTAAAGCGAAGTTCCGGCCGCGTCACCGCCGGACGGGGTTTGGCCCACCATAGTGGCTGTGTATACTGGCCGACATTTTAACGCCCTGGAACCTCCTTCGATGGTTGCTAACCTGATTCAATTCGCCACTAACCACTACATTCTCGTCGGTATCTTCGTCGTACTGCTGGCGTTGCTGATTGCCTATCAAATGCAGGGCGGCGGCCGTAGCCTGAGCACTGGCGAACTGACCGGCCTGGTCAACAAGGACGCCGGCGTGGTGATCGACATTCGTCCAACCAAGGATTTCGCCGCCGGTCACATTGTCGGCGCGCTGAACATTCCCCAGGACAAACTGATCGCCCGCGTTGGCGAACTGGAAAAGCACAAGGCCAAGACCATCATCCTGGTCGATGCCATGGGCCAGACCGCCGGCACTCACGCTCGTGAATTGGTGAAATCCGGTTTCACCGCCGCCAAGCTGTCCGGCGGTATCTCCAGCTGGAAAGCCGACAATCTGCCGCTGGTGAAGTGATATGAGCAACGTCGTCGTCTATTCCAGCGATTACTGCCCTTACTGCTCGCGAGCCAAATACCTGCTCGAGAACAAAGGCGTGGCCTTCGAAGAGATCAAGGTCGATGGCAAGCCGCAGGTGCGCGCAGCGATGGCCCAGAAGGCCGGACGTACGTCCGTACCGCAAATCTGGATCGGCAGCACCCACGTGGGCGGTTGTGATGATTTGTTCGCCCTGGAGCGCGCCGGCAAGCTCGACGCGCTGCTCAGGGCCTGACGGCAATACCCCAAACAAGCAAACCTAAAAGAACCCTGGATCAAGAAGGATCTGCGATGACTGACCAACAGAACACTGCTGCGAACGAAGAAGAAACTGCACCGCAATTCTCCTTGCAGCGCATTTATGTGCGTGACCTGTCCTTCGAAGCTCCGAAAAGCCCGGCGATCTTCCGCCAGCAGTGGGAGCCGAGTGTCGCCCTGGATCTGAACACCCGTCAAAAGGCACTGGAATCCGACTTCCACGAAGTCGTGCTGACCCTTTCGGTTACCGTGAAAAACGGTGACGAAGTGGCGTTCATCGCTGAAGTGCAACAGGCCGGTATCTTCCTGATCAAGAACCTGGACGATGCTTCGATGAGCCACACCCTGGGTGCGTTCTGCCCGAACATCCTGTTCCCGTATGCTCGCGAAACCCTGGACAGCCTGGTGACCCGCGGTTCGTTCCCGGCACTGATGCTGGCTCCGGTGAACTTCGATGCGCTGTACGCGCAAGAGCTGCAACGCATGCAGGCTGCCGGCGAGACTCCGACCGTTCAGTAAGCATTTCTGAGCGTCGAAGCAAGTCCAATGTGGGAGCGGGCTTGCTCGCGAAAGCGGTTTTTCAGTCAACATTCATGTTGAAGCTGATGACCCTTTCGCGAGCAAGCCCGCTCCCACATTTGCTATGCGGTGTTATTTGAAGTCGTTCTGGCGCCAGGCTTCGTAAACCGCGACGGCCACCGTATTCGACAGGTTCAGGCTGCGGCAGCCCTCGCGCATCGGCAGGCGCAGGCGTTGCTCAGGGGGCAGGGTGTCCAGCACCTCGGCGGGCAAACCCCGGCTTTCCGGGCCGAACAGGAACGCATCGCCTGGGGCGAAGCTGGCATCGTGGAATGGCCGCGAGCCCTTGGTGGTGAAGGCGAACAGCCGTGGATGACCGAGGCTTTCCAGGCAGCTGGCGAGGTCGGCGTGACGTTGCAAGGTGGCATACTCGTGGTAGTCGAGGCCGGCGCGGCGCAGGCGCTTGTCGTCCATCTCGAAGCCCAGCGGCTCGATCAAATGCAGGTGGCAGCCACTGTTGGCGCACAGCCTGATAACGTTGCCGGTATTCGGCGGAATTTCTGGTTGGAAAAGGATGACGTGAAACATGCACGGCTCCGAAGGTAAAGATGACGCGCATTCTACGCCGCAAGCAGACGTGCGTTCGAAACTATTCCTGCGGGTGATGGGCTCGCTGGCGATTGTCGGGATGATGATCGGCCTGATGATCGGTCGCCTGACCACGCCAGACCCGAGTCAGTTGCAGCAGGTTGAGGTGACGGGCGACGGGCTGGTGGTGTGGTTCAACAACGAACCCAAGGTCCATGGCGAAATCGTCGACGGCAGTGTCGCGCTGCTGTTTGGCGCCGAGGGCCAGGCGCAGAAAGGCCAGCTCAAGCTTGGCGGCAAGGATGTGAACTGGCGGGTACGTTTGAGTGATGGAGGGTTGCTGCTGACGTTGGTGGCGGCCCGCCCCCTGCAGGGCGAGTGGGCCGGTAGCGAGGTCGATGACCGCTGGCGATTGGAGATCCATCTCCGGGAGCAATAAAAGAGGGAATCCCCGGCCTGCCTGTACCAAGGTTCCCGAAACGGGAGGCTCGTCGCGAGTGCGGTGTGAGCCTGGTGTAAAGAAGGAACCCCTGACCTGCCTGTATCAAGGGCCCCAAAACGGCTGGGCTCGTCGCGGCTGCGGTGTGAGCCCTGTGTAAAGAGGGGAATCCCCGGCCTGCCTGTACCAAGGTCCCCGAAACCGGGTCGGTGATCGGAATCACTTGAAAGGGATGTTGCAGGGGGCGTGCCAGTTTTCACAAAGAGAAACAAGAAATCCGGTTTGAAACGCTGAAAGCCCCGAGATTCGGGGCTTTCGTGTTTTTTCGGAAGGGATTCGATTGCGAAAGCAGATGGGGATTCGAAGCTGTTTTTGTGCGCGATTGCGGTTCACGGTGCATTCAGGCGGTGCACGCAGCTTTGAATGTGGGAGCGGGCTTGCTCGCGAAAGCGGTGTAACAGTCAACGATGATGTTGAATGTTATGGCCCCTTCGCGAGCAAGCCCGCTCCCACAGGATCGTGTGCTCAGTGAGTAATCAGGCTTCGTCGCCCTCATCATCATCCCCGCCATCCACCTTCATCCCCAATTCCTTGATCTTGCGCGTCAGGGTGTTACGCCCCCAACCCAGCAAAACGGCGGCATCGCGGCGGCGACCGGCGGTGTGTTTGAGGGCGGTCTCGATCATGATCCGCTCAAAGGCCGGCACAGCGCTGTCGAGCAGGCTCGATTGACCACGGGCCAGCGCCTGGTCTGCCCATTGGCGCAGGGCTTGCTCCCAGTTGGTGACCGGTGCTGAATCCTGCGGCAGGCTCAGCAACTCCGGCGGCAGGTCGCCGATGTGCACTTCGCGACCCGAAGCCATCACCGTGATCCAGCGACAGGTGTTCTCCAGTTGGCGCACGTTGCCCGGCCACGGCAGGTTCTTGAGGTATTCCTCGGTTTCGTTTTTCAGCAACTTGGGCTCGACTGCCAGCTCCTGGGCTGCGCGGCTGAGGAAGTGCTTGGCCAGGGTCGGGATGTCTTCGCGACGATCAGACAGGCGCGGGATATGGATGCGGATCACGTTGAGGCGATGGAACAAGTCCTCACGGAATTTCCCGGCATGCACCAGGGTTTCCAGGTTCTGGTGAGTCGCGGCGATGATGCGCACATCGACCTTCACGGGTACATGACCGCCGACGCGGTAAAACTCGCCATCGGCCAACACCCGCAGCAAGCGGGTCTGGGTGTCGGCGGGCATGTCGCCGATTTCATCGAGAAACAGCGTGCCGCCGTCCGCCTGTTCAAAACGCCCGCGACGCAGGTTGGCCGCGCCCGTGAACGCGCCTTTCTCGTGACCGAACAGTTCGGATTCCATCAGGTCTTTGGGGATTGCCGCCATGTTCAGCGCGATGAACGGCGAAGCGACTCGCGGGCTGTGACGGTGCAGGGCGTGGGCCACCAGCTCTTTACCGGTACCGGATTCGCCATTGATCAGCACGGTGATGTTGGAGTGGCTCAGGCGGCCGATGGCGCGGAACACCTCCTGCATCGCCGGCGCCTCGCCGATGATTTCCGGGGTGCGGGTCAATGTCGGGACGACTTCCAGGCCTTGCTGCTCCTGGGCGTGCTGGTTGGCGCGCTTGACCAGGGAAACCGCTTCGTCGACATCGAACGGCTTGGGCAGGTATTCGAAGGCGCCGCCCTGATAGGACGCGACAGCGCTGTCCAGATCGGAGTGAGCGGTCATGATGATGACCGGCAGCCGTGGATGCTGCTCGCGAATCCGCGCCAGAAGGTCCAGGCCACTGGCGCCGGGCATGCGGATGTCGGAAATGATCACGTCCGGTTGCTGGCGTGCCAGGCGGCTCATCACGCCATCGGCGCTGTCGAAGCTTTGCGTGGTCATGCCTTCCTGTTGCAAGGCTTTTTCCAGGACCCAACGGATAGAACGGTCGTCATCGACGATCCACACGGTTTCACTACGGCTCATGTCGATGGGGCTCCTTGTTCCAGTGGCAGAAAGATCGAGAAGGTGGTGTGGCCGGGGTGGCTGTCACATTCGATCAGGCCCTGGTGCTGGCTGATGATGTTCTGGGTAATGGCCAGGCCGAGCCCGGTACCGTCCGGGCGACCGCTGACCATGGGAAAGAAGATGGTTTCCTGAAGTTCCGCAGGGATGCCCGGGCCGTTGTCGATGATCTCGATCTTGGTCACCAGGCGATGGCGCACATGGCCGATGGTGAACTGGCGCATGGTACGGGTGCGCAGGCTGATTCGGCCCAGGCGCAGCTCGTTCTGGCTGCTGATGGCCTGCATCGCGTTGCGCACGATGTTCAGTACGGCCTGAATCATCTGTTCGCGGTCGATCAATACGTCGGGAATGCTTGGGTCGTAGTCGCGCACCAGCGTGATGCAACCCTGGCTTTCGGCTTCCACCAGTTGGCAGACGCGCTCCAGCACTTCGTGGACATTGCACAGGGCCAGTGACGGCAGCTTGTTGGAGCCGAGCATGCGATCGACCAGGTTACGCAGGCGGTCGGCTTCTTCGATGATGACGTTGGTGTAGTCGCGCAGGCTTTCTTCCGGCAGTTCCCGGGCCAGCAATTGCGCCGCGCCACGAATTCCGCCCAAGGGGTTCTTGATTTCATGGGCAAGCCCGCGCACCAGCATCTTGCTGGTCTCCTGCTTGGAAAGCTGTGCTTCTTCCTTGGTGATCCGCAACAAGCGGTCGCGAGGGTGGACTTCAAGCAGCAGCATCGTGTCGCCATTGCTCAGAATCGGCGTTACCGCGTAGTCGACGGTCAGGGTCTGACCGGTGAGGGCGGTCAGCATGGCTTCGCGCTTGGTGAACGGGTGGGCCTGTTCGACAGCCTGGCGCAAGGAGTTCAGCGCTTCGGTCGATTCGGTAAACAACTCACTGATGAACTGTCCATGGCTGCGCTGGCCGCTGATGGCCAGCAGCATCTCCGCCGCCGGGTTCATGTACTCGAGGCGCAGTTCGGCATCGAGCAGAATGGTGGCGGTGGTGAGGTTGTCGAGTAGCAAACGGTGGAGTGCGTCGCTAATGGTCATCGGGACCTCTTTTGGGGCGGAGCATGCGCAAGAAACAAGTGTTGGTAATTAGAAGTTGCAAAAAGTAAACCAAGGCTCCGAAAAGAAGCGCCAATGGCCTGAAACGGGCGTCTGACGCTCGCTTGCGTGGCGTTCTGCCGGCTTTCACGGGTAATTTCGAACCAAAATGGGTTGGAATCTGAGTACGGTGCAAGCAGTTGCACCAATATAGTGCGCAAACCTGCATGAGGTTAGAAAAGTCGCAGGAATGGGGTTTTTCGTGCCGACATCAGCAGTGCAATGAAGCCGGCAATCAGCAGCCAGGCCTTCAGCGCGTGTGCACGCGTTGCAAGGTGAAGGTTGCGGTTGGGCTCTGCTGCACAACGTTTTCGCCATCGATCACTTGCACGGCGAGGCGATGCTCGCCGCGATCGATATTCACCAGTTGCAGGATCGGCACATTGACTGGCTGGCCGTAGGGCTGGCCGTCCAGCAGCAGGCGCAACCGGTGGGGGCTTTTCAGGCGCGGCTTGATCAGTACGTTTATCGTGAAGGTGCCATTGTTGGCGCGCAGGGCTTCGGTATTGGGCAGACCGGTCAGCTCCAGTACTTCATAGGGCTTTTGGGGTGGCTCATTTCGGGTGGTTTCAGCAACAGGCGCGGCTTCGTCGGGAGGCTGGCGCTCAATGCTGTTGAGGGGCGGCAGGTGGACCGGCTGGACGCTGACGCCGTCAGGCGGTTGATTGCTGTACGCAGTGGCGCCGTTGGCGTCTGTGTATTTGTAGATCTGCGCCATGGCGGGCAGGGCGATCAGCAGCAGGATGAACAGAAAACCACGACCCATGGAATCGACCGGAAGCGAAAGCGTTGGGTTGCAGCATAGGTCAGGCCGGGCGGTTAACCCAAGTCGCTAAACATCTGGGCAAGATTTGCCGAGGCCGCCTGAACACAGAAAACCCCTTGTGGGAGCGGGCTTGCTCGCGAAGACGTCAGTACACTCAACATCCTGTTATCAGACAGACCGCTTTCGCGGGCAAGCCCGCTCCCACAGGGATGTGCTTCAGCCGTTGAATCGTTGGCAATAAAAGAGGCCTCCCGAAGGAGGCCTCTTTTTGTCACGCCGCGTGCCGCAGCGCTACCGGATCAGCAGCTGTAGTACAGCTCGTATTCCAGTGGGTGTACGAAGGTGCGTACCTTGATTTCTTCTTCGCTTTTCAGGGCGATGTAAGCGTCGATGAAGTCGTCGCTGAAAACGCCGCCTTTGGTCAGGAACGCACGACCTTTGTCCAGCTCTTCCAGGGCTTCTTTCAGGCTGCCGCAAACTTGTGGAATCTCTTTCGCCTCTTCAGGCGGCAGGTCGTACAGGTTTTTGTCTGCAGCGTCGCCAGGGTGGATCTTGTTCTGGATGCCGTCCAGGCCAGCCATCAACAGTGCGGCGAAGCACAGGTACGGGTTGGCAGCCGGATCCGGGAAGCGTGCTTCGATACGGCGGGCTTTCGGGCTCGACACGTAAGGAATGCGGATCGAAGCGGAACGGTTGCGAGCCGAATAGGCCAGCATCACTGGCGCTTCGAAGCCTGGAACCAGACGCTTGTAGGAGTTGGTCGCCGGGTTGGTGAAGCCGTTCAGGGCCTTACCGTGCTTGATGATGCCACCGATGAAGTACAGGGCGGTGTCCGACAGGCCGGCATAGCCTTCGCCTGCGAAGGTGTTCTTGCCATCTTTCCAGATGGACATGTGCACGTGCATGCCCGAGCCGTTGTCGCCGTACAGAGGCTTAGGCATGAAGGTCGCGGTGCGGCCGTAGGCATCGGCAACGTTGTGCACGACATACTTCAGGGTTTGGGTTTCGTCGGCTTTCTTCACCAGGGTGTTGAACTTGACGCCGATTTCGTTCTGGCCGGCAGTTGCCACTTCGTGGTGGTGAACTTCGACGGTCAGGCCCATTTCTTCCAGTGCGTTGCACATGGAGGTACGGATTTCGTGGTCGTGGTCGAACGGTGGAACCGGGAAGTAGCCGCCTTTGACGCCTGGACGGTGGCCCTTGTTGCCGCCTTCGATGTCCTGGTCGGACATCCAGGAACCTTGTTCGGAGTAGATCTTGAACATGGAGCCGGAAATGTCGGACTTGAACTTCACCTGGTCAAAGATGAAGAACTCTGGCTCTGGACCGGCGAACACGGTGTCACCGATACCGGTGGCTTTCAGGTGCTCTTCGGCGCGCTTGGCGATCGCACGTGGGTCACGGTCGTAGCCTTGCATGCTCGAAGGCTCGATGATGTCGCAGACCAGGATCAGGGTCGGTTCTTCGGTGAACGGATCCAGAACGGCGGTGGAGTCGTCCGGCATCAGGATCATGTCGGAGGCTTCGATGCCTTTCCAGCCAGCGATGGAGGAACCGTCGAACATTTTGCCGACTTCGAAGAAGTCGTCATCCAGCGCATCGCGAGCCGGCATGGTCACGTGGTGCTGAGTGCCTTTGGTGTCCGTGAAGCGCAGATCAATCCATTTGACGTCATGATCTTTGATGAGTTGAACCGACTTCGACATAGTGTCCTCCGGGTGGCTTCGGGCTAGTAGTGGATGCCCTTAAATGTGGGTGATGCCGGCGCGAATACTCTGCCAAGGCAACCTGCCTCACAAGGGAGCAAATTGCATGCCAGTGCCCCAGCATGGGTTTTTTGCCCCAAAAACACGCTTATCAGCCATTAATGCGCTTTAAAGCCGAAAATACCGCCCCGTAATGTGGCGTCAAAATGAATAAATGACCCGTTTTGGTGCGTGCAAAACCTTCTGCACATTAACTGGTTAAACCTTGAGCAATTTCCGCTATAATCCGCGCCCCCCTTTTTCGGCAGGCCCTGCGCGCGCTGTTTCCATGAAATTAATCGTAAAAGTCTTCCCCGAGATCACCATCAAGAGCCGCCCGGTACGGATGCGTTTCATCCGCCAATTGGCCAAGAACATCCGTGCCGTGCTCCGCGATCTGGACCCGGCCGTGGTGGTGAACGGCGTGTGGGACAACCTCGAGCTGGAAACCCGCGTCAGCGATCCCAAGGCCCTGAAGGAGATGGGCGAGCGCCTGAGCTGCATGCCTGGCGTCGCGCACTTCCTGCAAATCGACGAGTACCCGCTGGGTGATTTCGACGACATCGTTGAAAAGTGCAAGCAGCACTACGGTGATGCACTGGCCGGCAAGATTTTTTCCGTGCGTTGCAAGCGTGCCGGCAAGCACCCGTTCAGCTCGATCGATATCGAGAAATATGTCGGCAGCCAGTTGCGCCGTCAGTGTGGTGCCGCCGGGATCGACCTGAAAAAGCCTGAAATCGAAGTCCGCATCGAAGTTCGCGACCAACGGTTGTTTGTGATCCACAGCCAGCACAACGGCATCGGCGGATATCCGCTGGGCGCCCTGGAGCAGACGCTGGTGCTGATGTCCGGCGGCTTCGATTCCACCGTGGCGGCCTACCAGATCATGCGCCGCGGCCTGATGGCGCATTTCTGCTTCTTCAACCTGGGCGGACGTGCCCACGAACTGGGCGTCATGGAAGTCGCGCATTTCATCTGGAAGAAGTACGGCAGCTCCCAACGCGTGTTATTTGTCAGTGTGCCGTTCGAGGAAGTGCTGGGCGAAATTCTCGGCAAAGTCGATAACAGTCATATGGGCGTAGTATTGAAGCGTATGATGTTGCGCGCTTCGTCCCGGATTGCCGATCGACTGCACATCGAGGCCCTGGTCACCGGTGAGGCGATCTCCCAGGTGTCGAGCCAGACGCTGCCGAACCTGTCAGTGATCGATTGCGTGACCGACAAACTGGTCTTGCGCCCGCTGATCGCCAGCCACAAGCAAGACATCATCGACACGGCCAACGAAATCGGCACCGCCGATTTCGCCCGGCACATGCCGGAGTACTGCGGGGTCATTTCGGTTAATCCGAAGACCGCCGCCAAGCGCTACCGTGTCGAGCACGAAGAGAAAGAATTCGATATGGCGGTGCTCGAGCGTGCGCTCGAAAACGCCAAGCTGGTGCCGATCGATCGCGTGATCGACGAATTGGGCCAGGACTTGCAGATTGAAGAAGTCAGCGAAGCGCTGGCCGGTCAGATCGTCATCGACATCCGTCACCCGGATGCCGCTGAAGATGACCCGCTGGAGCTTGCTGGCATCGAGGTACAAACGATGCCGTTTTATGCAGTGAACGCTCGTTTCAAGGAACTGGACCCTACTCGCCAGTACCTGCTGTATTGCGACAAAGGCGTGATGAGTCGCCTGCATGCCCACCATTTGCTCAGTGAGGGGCATGCCAATGTGCGCGTTTATCGACCGAGCTAAGTGCCCGGGGCTGTTTGCCTGTGGCCTGCGTCACCGGCCCCCCGACGCCACCGTCAAGCTGTAACGGCTTTCACGGACGCTACTGTTAATCGCTGCCAAGACTTGTCAGCACACCGAATCCTCTGATCGAGATACACAAGTGATCGAAAATCTACGCAACATCGCCATCATTGCCCACGTTGACCATGGTAAAACCACCCTGGTAGACAAACTCCTGCGTCAATCCGGCACCCTGGAGCGCAACGAGCTCAACGACGAGCGCGTGATGGACTCCAACGACCAGGAAAAAGAGCGCGGTATTACCATTCTGGCGAAAAACACCGCCATCAACTGGAACGGCTACCACATCAACATCGTGGACACCCCGGGCCACGCCGACTTCGGCGGCGAAGTTGAACGCGTAATGTCGATGGTCGACTCCGTTCTGCTGCTGGTTGACGCTCAAGACGGCCCTATGCCGCAAACCCGTTTCGTGACCAAGAAGGCTTTCGAAGCCGGCCTGCGTCCGATCGTGTGCATCAACAAGGTTGACCGTCCAGGCGCGCGTCCGGACTGGGTTCTGGACCAGATCTTCGACCTGTTCGACAACCTGGGCGCCACCGAAGAACAGCTGGACTTCAAAGTCGTCTACGCCTCGGCCCTGAACGGTATTGCCGGTCTGGATCACACCGAAATGGCTGAAGACATGACCCCGCTGTACCAGTCGATCGTCGACAACGTACCTGCGCCGAAAGTCGACCGTGACGGTCCGTTCCAGATGCAGATCTCCGCGCTGGACTACAACAGCTTCCTGGGTGTTATCGGCGTTGGCCGTATCGCTCGCGGTCGCGTCAAGCCGAACACCCCGGTTGTGGCTATCGGCGCCGACGGCAAGAAGCGTAACGGTCGTATCCTGAAGCTGATGGGTCACCACGGTCTGCACCGTGTAGACGTTGAAGAAGCGGCTGCAGGCGACATCGTGTGCATCAGCGGTATGGACTCGCTGTTCATCTCCGACACCCTGTGCCACCCGGACACCGTTGAAGCGATGAAGCCGTTGACCGTCGACGAGCCAACCGTTTCCATGACCTTCCAGGTAAACGACTCGCCATTCTGCGGTAAAGAAGGCAAGTTCGTGACTTCCCGTAACATCAAGGAACGTCTGGACAAAGAGCTGCTGTACAACGTTGCGCTGCGCGTTGAAGAAGGCGACTCGGCTGACAAGTTCAAGGTTTCCGGCCGTGGCGAACTGCACCTCTCGGTACTGATCGAAACCATGCGTCGCGAAGGCTTCGAAATGGCTGTAGGCCGTCCGGAAGTGATCATCCGTCTGGTTGACGGCGTGAAGCACGAACCGTTCGAAAACGTCACCATCGACCTGCCGGAAGAATCCCAGGGCAAGGTGATGGAAGAGATGGGCCTGCGTAAGGGCGACCTGACCAACATGGTGCCGGATGGCAAGGGCCGTGTACGTCTGGAATACAACATCCCTGCTCGTGGTCTGATCGGTTTCCGTAACCAGTTCCTGACCCTGACCAACGGCGCTGGCATCCTGACCTCGATCTTCGACCGTTACGACGTGATGAAGTCCGGCGACATGTCCGGCCGTCAGAACGGCGTTCTGGTTTCGGTTGAAACCGGCAAGGCACTGACCTACTCCCTGGAAACCCTGCAGGCGCGTGGCAAGCTGTTCGTTGAACACGGTCAGGAAATCTACAACGGTCAGATCGTTGGTCTGAACAGCCGTGACAACGACCTGGGCGTCAACCCTACCAAGGGCAAGAAGCTCGACAACATGCGTGCTTCGGGTAAAGACGAAACCATCGCTCTGGTTCCACCTGTTCGCTTCACCCTGGAACAGGCTCTGGAATTCATCCAGGACGATGAATTGTGCGAAGTGACTCCAAAGTCGATTCGCCTGCGTAAGAAAATTCTTGACGAAAGCGAGCGTACCCGCGCTGCCAAGAAAGCCAAGGCATAAGATTTAGCCCCGGCTGAACGAAAACGCCCCCGGTCGAAAGGCCGGGGGCGTTTTTGTTTGTCTGGGATTTGTGTGGTGTTTGTCAGGGCCCCTTCGCGGGCAAGCCCGCTCCCACAGGGTTCAAGGTGAGCCACAAATTGTGTGAACACCGAAAATACCTGTGGGAGCGGGCTTGCTCGCGAAGGCGGCCGATCAGCCACCGAAAATGTCAGGAAATATCAGAACCGCTCGATACTGCGCGAATTCCGCTCGCGCTCCACTTCCTTCGGCTTGTACGCGCAATACCCCGGCCGCGGGCCGATTTTCGGGTGGTTGCGGCAAGTATCCGGGCGCTTATCATAAATAGTGCACAGACGGCTCTTACGATCCAGGTAGAGGCAATCGTTGTTGCTCATGCGCTGGAGGGTAAAGATTCCCGACTTCTGGTTGAAGCGCTCGACCAGACCTTCCTTTTGCAGGCGTTTGGCGATGTTCTTCGGCGGATCGCCCAGCTCGAACTCATCGACCACGCCGATGCGGATCAGGTCCTTGATCTTGACCTCGACGGGCAGGGTGCAGCAGCTGGACATGCACGAGCCGCACATCGGGGCAGAGTACTTGGCCCAGGTATCGAGGCGGTCGATCTCTGCGGCAGCGATCAGGTTCGGCTTCATCATCGTTTGTTACCAGCGTGTGCATCAGGGCGCGCGATCATACCGGGACTGGTGGATTTTTGAACAACCTTTCGCCAGATTTTTTCACTGCCGGCCAATAAACCGCTAATCCGGCACGGCCCCTGCATTGAATCAGGTACTCGACAATGTATTGCCGACCCGATTCGCACTTACAGGAAAACTGCCGAACCAGAGCCTCTACCGCCTGTCAGACCGTCTAGGCTCAGACAACTCCAAGCTCGCTCGAGGTCCTATCGATGACTCAAGAACCACTTGTTCGCGAAGCAGAGGTGGCCGCATTCCGCGACGCCGTCTTGACCAAGCTCACTTATGCAGTGGGTAAAGACCCGGATCACGCCTTCGACCATGACTGGTTTGAAGCCATTGCCCTGGCCGCGCGGGATCACATGGTCGAGCACTGGATGGACCACACGCGGCAGATCTACCGCAAAGGTCAGAAGCGCGTTTATTACCTTTCCCTGGAGTTTCTCATCGGCCGGCTCCTGATCGACAGCCTGAGCAACCTCGGCCTGCTCGACGTGGCGCGTGAAGCCTTGACCGAACTGGGCGTCGACCTTGAGCGCATCCGTCTGCTGGAGCCCGACGCGGCCCTGGGCAACGGCGGCCTCGGGCGTCTGGCGGCATGTTTCCTGGAAAGCATGTCGACCCTCGGCATCGCCGGTCATGGCTACGGCATCCGCTATGAACACGGGTTGTTCCGCCAGGCGATTGTCGACGGCTGGCAGCAGGAGCAGACCGAACACTGGCTGGATTTCGGTAACCCCTGGGAGTTCGAGCGGCCGGAAGTGGTCTACACCATTGGTTTCGGCGGCAGTGTCGAGACCCTGACCGACGACACCGGCAAATCCCGGCAAGTCTGGTCCCCGGCGGAAACCGTACGGGCGATTGCCTACGACACGCCGGTGGTCGGCTGGCGCGGGGCGAGCGTCAACACGCTGCGCCTGTGGCGCGCCCGCGCCATGGAAGATCTGCACCTGGAGCGTTTCAACGCTGGCGACCACCTGGGTGCCGTGGCCGAAGTGGCCCGGGCCGAAAGCATCTCCCGGGTGCTGTACCCGGCGGACAGCACCGAGGCCGGCCAGGAGTTGCGCCTGCGCCAGGAGTACTTCTTCGTCGCCGCCTCGTTGCAGGATCTGCTGCGCCGTCATCGCAACATGCACACCTCGGTGCTGACCCTGGGCGATCACGCCTCGATCCAGCTCAACGACACTCACCCCTCGATTGCCGTGGCTGAACTGATGCGGCAACTGGTCGACGTTTATGACGTGGCGTGGGATGCCGCGTGGCAAGTCACCGTCGATACGCTGTCCTACACCAACCACACCTTGTTGCCCGAAGCGCTGGAAACCTGGCCGGTCGGCCTGATGGAGCGCATGTTGCCGCGGCACATGCAGATCATTTACCTGATCAACGCCCAGCACATCGACTCCCTGCGGGCCAAAGGCATTCACGACTTCGACGTGTTGCGCGCGGTGTCGCTGATCGAGGAAGACAACGGTCGTCGGGTGCGCATGGGCAACCTGGCGTTTCTCGGCTCCCACAGCATCAACGGTGTGTCCGGGTTGCACACGCAACTGATGCGCCAAACGGTGTTCTCCGAACTGCACAAGCTCTACCCGGAGCGGATCAACAACAAAACCAACGGCATCACCTTCCGCCGCTGGCTCTACCAGGCCAACCCCGAGCTGACCTCGATGCTGGTCGATGCCCTGGGTCCCGAGGTGCTGGACAACCCGGAAGAGCGTTTGCTCGCCCTCGAGCCGTTCGCCGAGAAAAGCGCGTTCCGCAAGGCGTTTGCCGAGCAACGGCTGCACAGCAAGAAAGCCCTGGCGTACCTGATTCATGAGCGCTTGGGCGTGGCGGTCAACCCGGCGGCGATGTTCGACGTGCAGGTCAAGCGCATCCATGAGTACAAACGCCAATTGCTCAACCTGATGCACACCGTGGCGTTGTACCAGGCGATCCGCGCCGAACCTGAAATCGACTGGGTACCACGGGTGAAAATCTTCGCCGGCAAGGCAGCTGCGAGTTATCACCAGGCCAAACTGATCATCAAGCTGACCAACGACATCGCCCGGGTGGTGAACAACGACCCGACCGTGCGCGGTTTGCTCAAAGTGGTGTTCCTGCCCAACTACAACGTCAGCCTGGCGGAGAGCATCATTCCGGCGGCGGATTTGTCCGAGCAGATTTCCACCGCCGGTTTCGAAGCGTCAGGCACCAGCAACATGAAATTCGGTCTGAACGGCGCGCTGACCATCGGCACCCTGGACGGGGCCAACGTGGAAATGTGCGACCGCATCGGTGCCGAGCACATGTTCATCTTCGGCCTCAGCGCGCAGCAGGTGGAGGCGCGCAAGCAGAACCATGAGTTCAGTGCCGTACCGGACATCGCCGCGTCCCATCGCCTGAACGATGTGCTGCAAGCGATTCGTGGCGGGGTGTTCTCGCCGGATGATCCGTCCCGTTACACCGGGTTGATCGATTCGCTGGTGGATTACGACCGCTTCCTGGTCTGCGCCGACTTCGATTCCTACTGGCACGCGCAGATGCGCGTCGAAGCCCATTGGCACGATTCGAAGGAGTGGTGGCGTTCAGCGGTATTGAGCACGGCGCGGATGGGCTGGTTCTCGTCGGACCGGACCATTCGCGAGTACGCCACGGAAATCTGGAAGGCGCTGGAGTAAGTCTTCAGGCAGGTGGATATACTGGCGCGCCGGAAAAAATCGCAGCCTTCGGCAGTTCCTACAGGATGGGTGTAGGAGCTGCCGAAGGCTGCGATCTTTATGGATACGGCTGAGCTAATCTTTCCGGATTGGCTAATGCGCTTAGGGATATCGACCATGCAATGGATGTTCATGCTGATAGGGCTGGTGCTCGGCTGGATACTCGACGAGTCATTCAGCGATGCGCTGCTGGGCGCGTTACTCGGGTTGGGTATCGGCCAGGCCCTTCGCTTGGCTCGCATGGACTCGCAGGCCGTCGAGCAGCAGCGTTTGCTGGAGCAGGCGCAGGTAGCCCTGCAAGCGGTGGAGCAACGTCTGGCGCTGCTCGAAGCATCGGGTGTCAAGGCGCCGCAAACCCGCGAACCGCTTGTCTCACCTGAAACCTTCCTTGATGAAACCCCTGCCGCAGCCACGGAACTGATCTGGGAACTGCCGCCCGAACTCGAGCCGATCCAGGCGGCGGCCAGCGAAATCAGGCGTCCGGCCGCCGATGCCTGGAAACCCGAGCCGACCGCTCGCCAAGCACAATCGCCTGGTTCCCCGCGTGGCCCGAATCTCATCGACCGCGCCATCGGTCGCGCCCGTGCCTGGTTGTTCGGTGGCAATACCGTGTTGCGCGTCGGCGTGGTGCTGCTGTTCCTCGGCCTGGCCTTTCTGCTGCGCTATGCCACTGAAGGCGTGGTGGTGCCGGTTGAGTTGCGCTACGCAGGCGTGGCTGCCGCAGCATTGGGGCTGCTCGGGCTGGGTTGGTGGTTGAGGGCCCGCAACAGCAGTTACGCGTTGATCCTGCAGGGTGCCGGGATCGCCGTGATGTACCTGACGGTGTTTGCCGCGATGCGCCTGCATCCGTTGCTCGATCCCTCGGCGGGGTTTGGCCTGCTGGTGGCGGTGACGGTCTGTTCGGCGATTCTCGCCATTGCCCAGGATTCCCTGGGGCTGGCCGCCGCGGCCGCACTGGGCGGATTCGCCGCGCCCATCCTGGCCTCCACCGGCGCCGGCAGCCATGTCGCGCTGTTCAGCTACTTTACCCTGCTCAACGCCGGTATCTTCGCCATCGCCTGGTTCAAGGCCTGGCGGCTGTTGAATGTCATCGGCTTCACCGGCACCTTCGGCATCGGATTCGCCTGGGGCCTGCGCTCCTACTCGCCGGAACTGTTGTGGAGCACCGAGCTGTTTCTGATTTTGTTTTTCCTGATGTACGTGGCCATTGGTCTGCTGTTCGCCCGGCGCAGATTGATGGAGATGGGCGATACACCCGCAGACGGCAGTCGCGAAGCACTGCTGCGCTGGTCGGCGCGCAAGGGTGACTACGTCGACGGCACGCTGCTGTTCGGCCCGCCACTGGCGGGTTTCGGCTTGCAGTTCGTGCTGGTGCAGCATCTGGAATTCGCTGCTGCATTCAGTGCCTTGGCACTGGGCATCATTTATATGGGGCTTGCCCGTTGGCTGATGGTCGGGCGCACGCTGTTGTTGGGCGAAACCTGCCTGGCCCTGGGCGTGATCTTCACCAGCCTGGCGATACCGCTGGGGCTCGATGCGCGTTGGACGACGGCGGCATGGGCGGTGGAAGGCGCGGGGATCTTCTGGCTCGGTCTGCGCCAACAAAGGCCCTTGGGCCGGGCCTTTGCCTTGCTGCTGCAACTGGGGGCGGCGCTGGCGTTTCTCAGCGAGCTGCACGACAGCGAAAGCAGCCTGCTCGGCGGTGTACCGCTAGGTGCGCTGTTACTGGGCGTCGCGTTGCTGTTCAGCTTCTACCAATTACTTAAAGCCTTGCCGGAGCAGATCAGGCCATGGGAGCTCAAAGGCCTGCCGGTATTGGCTTGTCTCGGGCTGGCGTTTCTCTATTTGCTGGCTCCCTTGTTTTTCTTCAGCCACGGCACGGTGATCAGTTGGGCCTTGGCCGGGGCGCTCACGTTGTTTGTTGGCTTGCACCTGCAATCGCGCACGTTCGTGTTCGCCGCGCTCGCTGTGCAACTGTTGGGTGGCGCGCTGTTCCTGACGGCTGGGCCGCAGTTCAGTGACGGTCTGCAGCCCCTGGCCCATGGCGGGTTCTGGGCGCCGCTGCTGCTGGGGCTGGCCGCGATGGTCGGGGCCTGGCGTTTGCAGATCGGTCATTCGTTCACCGCGCTCAAAGGTCTGAGTCTGTTGCGATTGTCCCAGGCGTTGCTGGTGTGGGGCGCGGGTTGGTGGGCGCTGGCCTGGGTTATCGAAGTGCTGCATTTTGCGCCGCAGTCGATGCAGGCGACTTTGTTGTTGGGCATCGCTGCCGTGAGTGTTGCGCTGTGGACGGTATTGGCGCTGCGCCTGAAATGGCCGTCACTGGGGGGACTCGGCACGGTGTTGATACCCGCTGCGGCGCTGGTGCTGCTCGCGGCCTGGCACTCGCGTTATCACCCGGCGGCCAACTTTGGCTGGCTGGCGTGGGCCGCCGTGTTCGTCGTGCATTTCATGTCCCTGCGACGCCTGGCGCCCATGCTGCCAGCGCCCGTGCCGAGCGTCGCCCATGTGCTCGGCTGCTGGCTGTTGATGGGCGTGCTGGCGCTGGAACTGCGTTACGCCTTGCTGGTGTTGTCCGAGCAATACAACGCCTGGCGCTGGTTGGGCTGGGCGATTCTGCCAAGCCTGTATCTGGTGTTGATGGCAGCACCTCGCGCATGGCCTTGGCCGGTGTCGGCCTATCCTCGGGAATACCGCGTGTACGCCGCTGCGCCGCTGGCCTTGCTGATGCTCGGCTGGTTCTGGCTGGCGAATATCGCCAGTGAGGGCAACGCCGAGCCACTGCCCTACGTGCCATTGATCAACCCGCTGGAGCTGGGCCTGTTGTTTGCGTTGTTCGGCGTCTACGTCTGGTCCCGCAGCGCCATGCCCCAACTGGCTGTCCGCAAGGATTACGCCGCCATTGCAACACAAGGGGTCGCAGGTGCCTCGCTGTTCGTGTTCTTTACGGCTTTGGTGATGCGCACGGCGCACCATTGGAGTGCGGTGCCGTTCGAGCTGGATCTGTTGCTGGAGTCGATGCGAGTACAAGCCGGCCTGTCCATTGTCTGGACCTTGATGGCCCTGAGCCTGATGATCGGCGGCCATTTGCATCGCCGTCGCGAAGTCTGGCTGATCGGTGCGGCCTTGATTGGTGTGGTCGTGGCCAAGCTGTTTTTTGTCGAATTGAGCAATCGCGGCGGGCTGGCGAGGATCGTTTCGTTTATCGGTGTCGGCGTGTTGCTGCTGGTGGTGGGTTATTTCGCTCCGCTACCGCCCAAACGTGCCGAAGCCGTGCCGGATAGCGGGAAACCGGTCCCGGAATCACAAGGAGTGTCGTCTTGAGTCAGAAGCTGAGTCTGGGTTGGCTGGGCATTGTTGCCATGGGGCTGGTGTTGTCGGCGGTTGCCCAGGAAAAACCGGCGGATTTCACCACCCAAGTGCCTTTGTCGGTAACGGGCGAAGGACCTTGGTATCGCCTTGAACTGCCCCTGAGCGTACAACTGAATGCACGGCAGGCTGACCTGAGCGATGTGCGTGTATTCAACGCCGTGGGTGAAGCTCAGGCCTATGCCTTGGTCCGGGAGTCGGCGCGGAGCAATGAAACGCGTACCTTGACCGAGGTGAAATGGTTTGCGCTGTACAACTCAGTGGACGCCACTGAAACCGCGCCGAGCGTACGGGTGCAATCGAGCACCAACGGCACGTTGGTCGAAGTGCAGCCCTCCAGTCAGTTGGAGGCGGGTGAGGAGGAGTTGCGCGGCTGGTTGCTCGACGCGTCCGCTATCAAGGCGCCATTGCAGCAATTGATTCTCGACTGGACCAGCGAGCGCGACGGCTTCCAGCGTTTCACCATCGAAGCCAGCGATGATCTGCAGCATTGGCAGTCCTGGGGCGAAGGGCAGGTGGCGCGCCTGACCTTTTCCGACGAGCGGGTCGAACAGCATGAGGTCAACCTGCCGGGTCAGTCGGCGCGCTACCTGCGGTTGCTGTGGATCACCCCGCATTCGGCGCCGACACTGACATCGGCGCAACTGCAAAGCGCCAATACCCGCAGCCTGCCATTACCGTTGGTCTGGTCCCAGGCATTGGCCGGCAGCAGCGTGAAGGCGGGTGAATACACTTGGCAGTTGCCGATGGGGCTTAATGTCGAGCGAGTGCAGGTCGAGTTGAGCCAGTCCAACAGTCTGGCGCCAGTGAGCCTGGCCGGCCGGCGCGACAGCAGCCTGCCATGGCAGTCGTTGGGCAGCGGTTTGCTCTATCGCCTGACGCAGAATGGTCAGGACGTGGTGCAAAACCAATTGCAGTTGTCCGGGCAAATCGTCCAGCAATTGAAACTGACCGTGGACGAACGCGGTGGCGGCCTGGGTGATCAGGCGCCGACGCTGAAGTTTGCCATGCGCGCCACGCAACTGGTGTTTCTGGCACGTGGGCCGGGGCCTTACACGCTGGTGGTGGGGAACACGACAGCGAAGGCGGCGAACTTGCCGCTGTCGACGCTGATTCCTGATTACAGCCCGCAGAAGCTGGCGACCCTGGGCCGGGCCTTGGTGGATGTCGGGGCGGTGACTACGCAGCCGTCGGCAGGCGCCGCGTCTGCGCCGATCGACACCCACTGGAAGAAATTCGGTTTGTGGGCGGTGTTGCTGCTCTGCGTGGTGGTCCTGGCGGCGATGGCATTCAGTCTGTTGCGCAAGCCTTCTGCCAAATCCTGAGAATGGCTGGCGCTACGCGCCATTCGCGAGCAAGCCCGCTCCCACAGGAACAGCGCCGTTCTTGTGGGAGCGGGCTTGCTCGCGAAAGCGGTCAGCCAGACACCCAAAATGTTGAAACAAGCCACCCTTTCCAGGCTCACACCCCGCCCATTTCCATCTACGCTCAACCCCGCGCATGAACTCTCTTCGGCGGATCACGTCTGATAGGAGGAAATGCGCCCCGACTCGCGTTAAACTGCGCGGGTTTTTAGCCCCCCATTCCACCGGAGCCTTCCATGTCCCGCGTTACCTTGAGTCGCTATTTGATTGAGCAGACCCGCAGCAACAACACTCCTGCCGATCTGCGCTTCCTGATCGAAGTGGTGGCGCGTGCCTGCAAGGAGATCAACCACGCCGTGTCCAAAGGCGCCCTGGGTGGCGTTCTGGGCAGCATGGGCACTGAAAACGTCCAGGGCGAAGTGCAGAAAAAGCTCGACGTGATCTCCAACGAAATCCTGCTCGAAGCCAACGAATGGGGCGGTCACCTGGCCGGCATGGCGTCCGAAGAAATGGACAACGCCTACCAGATCCCGGGTAAATACCCGAAAGGCGCGTACCTGCTGGTATTCGACCCGCTGGACGGTTCGTCGAACATCGACATCAACGCCCCGGTCGGCACCATCTTCTCGGTACTGCGTTGCCCGAACGAATACCTGAGCCAGAACGAACCTTTGAATGAAAAGGCCTTCCTGCAGCCAGGCACCCAGCAAGTGGCCGCCGGTTACGCGATCTACGGTCCGCAGACCATGCTGATCCTGACCCTGGGCGACGGCGTGAAAGGCTTCACCCTGGACCGTGAAATGGGCAGCTTCGTGTTGACCCACGAAAACATCACCATTCCTGAAGCCACCCAGGAATTTGCCATCAACGCGTCCAACCAGCGTCACTGGGAAGCACCGGTACAGCGCTACGTCAGTGAATTGCTGGCAGGCGATGAAGGCCCGCTGAAAAAGAACTACAACATGCGCTGGGTCGCCGCGATGGTAGCCGACGTGCACCGCATCCTGACCCGCGGCGGCCTGTTCATGTACCCACGTGACAGCCGCGAGCCGTCCAAGCCGGGCAAGCTGCGCCTGATGTACGAAGCCAATCCGATGTCGTTCCTGGTGGAGCAGGCGGGCGGCGCGTCCACCGACGGCCATCAGCGCATCCTCGACATCCAGCCCGAAGGCCTGCACCAGCGTGTGGCGGTGTTCCTCGGTTCGAAAGAAGAAGTGGCCCGCGTCACGGCTTACCACAAGGAATAAACCATGACCGCGCCCTGGCAGCCGTTGCTTGATTGGTGGTTCGGAAGTTCCGGATCGGCGAGCGAAGTGGCGGCGCAGAAGGGCAGGTTATGGTTCGGCAAGCGCGACAGCCAGGACCTCGAAGCGCGTGAGCGTTTCGGGGACTGGGTCGAACAGGCACTGGCCGGCGGATTGACCGAGTGGATGCAACGTCCCGAAGGTTGGCTGGCCCTGGTGCTGTTGCTCGATCAACTCCCGCGAATGATCTTTCGCGATTCTCCCAAGGCTTTTTCCGGTGACATCAGGGCTCAGGCACTGGTGGCGCAAGGCATTGCCGCGGATTTCGACCGGCAGTTGCAACCGATTCAGCGGGTGTTCATCTACCTGGTGTTCGAGCATAGCGAGAACCTGGCGGTGCAGAACGAAGGCGTCTCGCGCTATATCGAATTGGTGGCGCAGCAGCCGGAGAGCGATCGGGCACTGTTCAGCGATTACCTGGACTATGCCGAGCGGCATCAGCAAGTGATTGCGCAGTTTGGGCGGTTTCCGCATCGCAATGCGGTGTTGGGGAGGGCGTCTACGGCTGAGGAGCTGGCGTTTCTGTCGAAGCCGGGTTCAAGGTTCTGACTTTTCGCTGTTGCTGATGCCGTCTTCGCGAGCAAGCCCGCTCCCACAGGGAACTTTGTCGCACTGGAGATCCAGTGTGGGAGCGGGCTTGCCCGCGAAGGGGCCGGTGAGTGCGCCTTAGATCCTGAAGCTTCCGACCAGCTGCTTCAACCGCGCCGCCTGCTGCTCAAGATCGGCACACGCACGCAAGGTCGCCTGCAGGTTCTCCACGCCTTCCTGGTTCAGCGTGTTGATTTCGGTGATGTCGACGTTGATCGACTCCACCACGGCGGTCTGCTCTTCGGTCGCTGTTGCCACGGACTGGTTCATGCCGTCGATCTCGCCGATGCGCTGGGTCACGCTGCCCAGGCGTTCACCGGCCTGGTTGGCGATGCCGACGCTGCTTTCGCTCTGGCGCTGGCTGTCGGTCATGATGCCCACCGCTGCGCGGGCGCCGACTTGCAGCTCTTCGATCATCGTCTGCACTTGCTGCGCTGAGTCCTGGGTGCGGTGAGCGAGGTTGCGTACCTCATCGGCCACCACGGCAAAACCGCGACCGGCCTCACCGGCGCGGGCCGCTTCGATGGCGGCGTTGAGCGCCAGCAAGTTGGTCTGCTGGGAGATGCTGGTGATCACTTCCAGGATCTGCCCGATGTTGACTGTGTTGCTGTTGAGGGTTTCGATGTTGCCGCACGAGTCGCTGATCTTCGCCGACAACTGTTGCATCGCCGCGATGGTTTTATCCACCACCTGCTGGCCATCTTCGGCCAGGCTGCGGGCGTCGCTGGAGTGCTGCGAGGCGAGGGCGGCGTTCTGCGCGATTTCCTGGGCGGCGGCGCCGAGCTGGTTGATCGCCGCGGCCACGCTGCTGGTGCGCGAGGCTTGCTGGTCGGAGTTGTACATCGACGAGTTCGACGCGGCCACTACGCGTAGCGCTACTTCGTTGACCTGCCCTGTGGCCGAGGCCACTTCGATGATCGAGGTGTGAATGCGTTCGACGAAGCGGTTGAACGACAGCCCCAGCGCGCCGAATTCGTCGTGACCGTGAATGGTCAGGCGTTTGGTCAGGTCACCTTCGCCTTCGGCGATGTCGTGCATGGCGCGGCCCATGGTCAGCAGCGGCTGCATCAGCAGGCTGATCAGCATACCCAGCAGGGCGATGATGATCACGACGGCGATCACCATGGCGATGATCGCCGAGGTGCGGAATTCACTGAGCATCGAGAACGCCGTTTCCTGGTCGAGCACCAGTGCCACGTACCAGTCCGCCGATGGCACGCCGTTGACGTGGGTGAAGGAGATGAACTGGCGCTTGCCGTCGATCTCGACTTCTTTGAGGCCCGGGCTGACTTTCGGCGTGTCGCTCGGATAGGCCTCGGCCAGGTTCTTGAGCACCAGCTTGCTGTCCGGGTGAATCAGGATCTTGCCGTCGGCACCGACGATGAACGCATGGCCGTGACCGCCGAAGTTCAGCGAATTGATGATCGCGCTGACGCTGGACAGATCGATGTCGGCGCCGGCGACACCGATCATCTGGCCCTGGTGCTTTACCGGGGTGGCCACGGTGATCACCAGTTTGCCAGAGGACGCAGCGATATACGGTTCGGTGACAATGGTCTGTTGTGCGCTATTGGCCGCCTTGTACCAGCCGCGGGCGCGTGGGTCGTAGTCCGCCGCGCGGTTGCCGGCCGGGACCGAGAACATCACGCCATCGGCGCCACCGAAGTAGCTCAGCTGGAAGTTGCCGGTGTAGGCGGGCAGGTCGATGATCCGTTTCAGACTGGCGGGTGCATTGCCATCGGCGCTGACCTGTTGGGCCATCGACTGCAGCAATTGCATGCGACTTTCCAGCCAGGTCTGGATGTTGCTGGTGGTCAGGCTGCCGAGTTCCTGCATCGAGGCCTCGGTACTGTTGCGCAGGGTTTCGCGCTGGCGATAGTCGTTGAACAGGATGAAACAAGCGAATGCGACGGCCACCACGAGGGCGGCAGCCAGCAAGATCTTGTGGCTGAACTTCATGTTTCTGGTCATGGGATGAGCTACCGCAGAGGGGCTGTTCTACAAAATGGGGGAGCAAATGCCACCGGCGTGGCATTGCGTTGCATTTATGTCGACTGAACGGCGCCAAAGATTAGGCGGATTTTCCTGAAAAACGACGAAATGCTCGGTGAACGAGGAAAGTGAATGATTTTCGGCAAAAGGCAGACGAGTGGCCCGATAAATAGCCTGCCGGGCAGGGAACCAGACAGGGGTTTTCTCTTCTAAGCTTCAGCTTGGCAGCCATGCCAATCCCCTACGCCCCCCCGGAGTTTCACCATGTCGCTGCGTTCCATCGCCCTGCTTTCATTCTGCGTATTGCTCGCTGCCTGCAGCAAGGTCAATCAGGAAAACTACTCGAAGCTCTCGGCCGGCATGGCCAAGGCCGATGTGGAGACCTTGTTGGGCAAACCCGCCGATTGTTCAGGCGCGCTCGGCATGTCCAGTTGCACCTGGGGCGACAAGAACAGCTTTATCAGCGTGCAGTTCGCCGGTGACAAAGTGCTGATGTTTTCCGGCCAAGGCCTGAAGTAAACCGGGGCGATCGCCCACGGGAGAAAAATAATGAAGCGGTTATTGATCATCCTTTTTGCCGGCCTGGTGTTGGCTGGCTGTGCCACGTCTGGCCCGGACCCTTTGGCGCCCAAGACGGCCAACAGCGTCAACCTCAAGCGCTACCAGGGCACCTGGTATGAGCTGGCCCGTCTGCCGATGTACTTCCAGCGCGACTGTGCGCAATCCGAAGCCCATTACACGCTTAAACCCGATGGCAACGTCGCGGTATTGAACCGCTGCCTGACAGCGCAGTGGCAATGGGAAGAGGTCAAGGGCACGGCTTATCCTGAGGTGCCCGGCAAGAACGACAAGCTGCGGGTCGAGTTCGATACCTGGTTTTCCAGGCTGATCCCGGGTACGGCGAAGGGCGATTATTGGGTGCTGTACGTCAGCGATGACTACAAGACCGCCATCGTCGGTGACCCGAGCCGCAAGTATCTGTGGCTGTTGTCGCGCACGCCGACCGTGAATGGAGTGGTGCGCGAGGAGCTGCTGAGCAGGGCGCGTCAGCAGGGTTACGACACTACCCGGTTGATCTGGCGGGCGTCGGAACAGCAGATGGCCAAGACCTCGAACTAACCGTCAGCACATATCCAAATGTGGGAGCGGGCTTGCTCGCGAAGAGGGTGTCACATTCAACAGAGATGTTGACTGACAGTCCGCCTTCGCGAGCAAGCCCGCTCCCACATTTTTGTTTGATGTCAGCCCAGCAATTCACGCAGGACCTGGGTGAAGGCGCGGCTGCTTTCTTCTTCATCAGCATGGCGCCCATCGCGCACTACCCACTGACCGTTGACCAGCACATCCCGCACCTGACGATCGCCACCGGCAAACAGCCAGCGGTTGAGAATCCCGTCGCCGCTGGCCGTGGCCAGATATGGATCGTTGCCGTCGAGCACCAGCCAGTCGGCGCGCTTGCCGACTTCCAGCGCGCCAATCGGCTGGCCCAGTGCCTGAGCGCCGCCATCCAGCGCGGCATCAAACAGCGTGCGCCCGACCATCGGCTGCTCCGCGCCATACAAACGATTTCGCCGCTGGTCGCGCAGACGCTGGCCGTATTCCAGCCAGCGCAACTCTTCCACCACGCTCAATGACACATGGCTGTCGGAACCGATACCCATGCGACCGCCCTGGGCGAGGAAGTCCACCGCCGGGAAGATCCCGTCGCCGAGGTTGGCTTCGGTGGTCAGGCACAGGCCGGCGATGGCGCGACTCTTGGCCATCGACGTGACTTCTTCCGGGTTGGCGTGAGTCGCGTGGACCAGGCACCAGCGTTGATCGACGTCGACGTTTTCGTACAGCCATTGCAGCGGACGACGGCCACTCCAGGTCAGGCAGTCGTCGACTTCTTTCTGCTGCTCGGCGATGTGGATGTGCACCGGGCACTGCTTGTCGCTGGCTGCCAGCACTTCACTGATCTGCTGCGGCGTGACCGCGCGCAATGAGTGGAAACACAATCCCAGGGATTGAGCCGGTTGCTGCGCCAGGACCGTTTGCAGGCGCGATTGCAGCTTGAGGTAATTTTCGGTGCTGTTGATGAAGCGGCGCTGACCGTCGTTCGGCGCTTGGCCACCGAAACCGGAATGGCTGTAGAGCACCGGCAGCAGGGTCAAGCCGATACCCGCGGAACGGGCAGCCTGGCTGATACGCAGGGCCAGTTCGGCCGGATCCGCGTAAGGCTGGCCACTGATGTCGTGATGCACGTAGTGAAATTCCGCGACCGAGGTGTAACCGGCCTTGAGCATTTCGATGTACAGCTGACGGGCGATGACGCCGAGTTGCTCCGGGCTGATTTTTCCGACGAGGCGGTACATCAGGTCGCGCCAGGTCCAGAAACTGTCGTTCGGATTGCCCGCCACTTCCGCCAGCCCGGCCATGGCCCGCTGGAAGGCGTGGGAGTGCAGATTCGGCATGCCAGGCAGCAGCGGACCGCTCAACCGCTCGGCGCCATCTGCATGAGAATCGGCCTGGATATGGGTCAATACGCCATCGGCGCTGACCTCAAGACGTACATTGTTGGCCCATCCACTAGGCAGCAGCGCGCGTTCGGCAAAGAAGGCGGACATGGTTCAGCACCCCATCGTGTGTTATTTGTATATACATATACAGACGTTTGCCTGCCCGGTAAACTCCGGCAAGCTAGCGATATTCATTAAACGACCAAGGATTAACCGTGCCGACTCCGCCTCCAGTCTCTCCGTTGGCCGCGAACATGGGCGACAGTCCGGCGCCCTTGTACGCCCGCGTCAAACAAATGATCACCCAGCAAATCGACAGTGGAAACTGGCCGCCGCACTACCGCGTTCCGTCGGAAAGCGAACTGGTCAGCCAGTTGGGCTTCAGCCGCATGACCATCAACCGCGCGCTGCGCGAGATGACCGCCGATGGCCTGCTGGTGCGCATGCAAGGCGTCGGCACCTTCGTCGCCGAGCCGAAAAGCCAGTCTGCCCTGTTCGAAGTGCACAACATCGCCGACGAAATCGCCTCCCGCGGTCATCGCCACACCTGCAAGGTCATCACCCTTGAAGAAGAGGCCGCCGGCTCCGAGCGCGCCCTGGCCCTGGACATGCGCGAAGGGCAGAAGGTGTTCCATTCACTGATCGTGCATTTCGAGAACGATATTCCGGTGCAGATCGAAGACCGTTTCGTCAACGCGCTGGTGGCGCCGGATTACCTCAAGCAGGACTTCACCCTGCAAACGCCCTACGCCTATCTGAACCAGGTCGCGCCGCTGACCGAAGGCGAGCACGTGGTCGAGGCGATCCTGGCCGAGCCGTCCGAATGCAAATTGCTACAGATTGAAAAAGGCGAGCCGTGCCTGCTGATCCGTCGCCGCACCTGGTCCGGTCGACAGCCGGTGACCGCCGCTCGCTTGATCCACCCTGGTTCCCGTCATCGTCTGGAAGGTCGGTTTCATAAATAGAGAGCCATAAATGAGCAGTCTGAAAGTTTTACGTGCGGTGGATTACCCGCGCATGCCGTGGAAAAACGGCGGCGGCAGCACCGAAGAAATCACCCGTGATGCCGGCACCGGCCTGGATGGCTTTGGCTGGCGCCTGTCGATTGCCGACATTGGCGAATCGGGCGGTTTTTCCACTTTTGCCGGTTATGAGCGAGTGATCACCGTTTTGCAGGGCGACGGCATGACCCTGACGGTGGATGGCCAGAACACACGGCCACTGTTACCGCTGGACCCGTTTGCCTTCAGTGGTGAAAGCAAGGTGTCCTGCACATTGCTCGGTGGGCCGATTCGCGATTTCAACCTGATTTACGCGCCGCAGCGTTACAGCGCGCGGTTGCAGTGGTTGTCGGGCGAGCAGCGGTTCTTCAGTTCGGCGGGCACGGTGTTGGTGTTCAGCATGAGTGAGCAGGTTGAGGTGTCGGTCGATAACAACGCCCAGCAATTGGGCCGTCATGATTGCCTGCAATTGGAGGCTGATGCCGGATTACTGGATGTCGCCATCAAAGGGCTGTGCTGCGTGATCGAACTGACCTCGCGCGACTGATCCCGGTCATTCCCGTTCGAGGGTAAAACCTCGAACGGTCGCCTCCAGCTCACTCGACATCTGCTTGAGTGCCTGGATGGTTTGCACCGCCTGCTGTTGCGCCGCGACATTTTCCTCGACCCGCTGCGCCACGTTTTCCACATTGCGCGCCACGTCTTCGCTGGCTTCACGCTGTTCCTGCAGGGCATTGGAGATCTGGCTGACGGCATTGAGTGACGCGTTGAGCGCGGTCTTGACGTCATTCATTGACGCGCCGGCGCTGTCGATCAGTTGTTGGCCCTGAAGTACGCGCTCGCGCCCGGTGTTCATGCTGCTGTTGGCCTTTCTCATGCCGCTTTGAATGGTGCTCACCAGCACCACAATCTCGGCGGTAGAGCGGGTCGTGCGGGTTGCCAGTTCCCGCACTTCGTCAGCCACCACGGCAAACCCGCGTCCTTGTTCACCGGCCCGCGCCGCCTCGATGGTGGCATTGAGTGCGAGCAGATTGGTCTGTTCGGCAATGCTGTGGATCATGCCGACGATTTTCCCGATGGCGTTGGAGTGCAGGGTCAATTGGTCTATTTCATCCGACGACTGGGTCACCAGTTGGGCGATCTGCTGCATCTCGAGGATAGAGCGCTCCATGGTGGCAATGCCGAAAGCGGTGATCTGCTCGGCCTTTTGGGTGGTGTCGTGCGCCTGCGCGGCGTTCTCGGCGATGTGTGTAATGTTGGCTGACATCTGTTCCGCGGCGGCGGCAATGGAGGAGGCCGCGCCATTTTGCTCGGCAGCCTGTATCAGGCCTTGTTCAGACGAGATGCTCAGGTTCAGGGTCGAGGACTCGATATGCTGCGAGGCCTCGCGCACCTTGCCGATCATGCTGGCCAGGCTGCGTCGCATGGCCTCGACCGATTGCATGACACCCGTCGACGTCGCGTTACTGTTCACCGGATCGCCGAGCCTGCCCTGGGCAATCCTTGTGCTGATACTGGCCAGCTCGTGAGGCTCGGCGCCCAGGTATCGCGCCAGCCTGGCGCTGAACAGCAGGGCATAAAGACTGCCAAACAACAGTGCCAGAGCCAGGACCACGGCCATCAGCCTCATATTGGTCTCATAGAGTGCCTGGCTGTGCTCGAACTGATGGCGAGCTTCTTTCAGTTGAGCATCCGTCAGCTGCGAGAACAGTGAGGTCAGCGGGTCGATCAAGGGGTAAAGCTGGTGTGTGGCGAACTGCTCCAGGCTCTGACTGGCGGCGTTGTTGCGGTTCAAGACCGCCTGCAAACGCTGGAGCGGTACTTTGGTCGCCTGCATCAGCGGTGTGATTTCGTTGATCAGTCGCACCTCTTCATCAACCAGGCGAGTCGAGAGGTAGGTGCGCCAGAGCGGTTCGATTTCAAGCATCGCTTGCCGTATCTGCTGCGCTGCGTCGACGCCACTGAGGATGCCATCGCGAGCCTTGTGGATAGCGTTGACGATCCGGACTGAATACAGCTCGGAGATTTTCTTCAGGTCCTGTTGCGGAATGACCCGGTCCAGGTAAACCGTCTCCAGTCCCTGGACCGTAGCGCGCATGCCGTACAGGCCGAGTGCGCCGATGCCGGTCAGGCTGCTCAGGAGAATGCCGGCAAGCAGGAGCAGGTGGGTTTGAACTTTCCACTGTTTCATTACGGGTTCCTCGCAGAAGTGACATCAGGGGGCTTGCTCGTGAAGTCGGCGAGGATTGATGGAGGTGGAGTCGGATGTTTCTGATGATGTTGTAGGGTGTTTCTGGAATGCGCTTAATTGGGTATCAGGTGTTACCGAACGCCCCAGCATGGCGCAAAACCACGCTCAAGTAACAAAACCCCCCTCGCTACAAAAATCCCCTCAGAAAAATTTCATCTTCCCCGGAACCCTTGTTCCAGGCGCCCTCCAGCCGTTTCATGATTTTTCTTGAATGCTCATCCAATAAGTTGGCCGCCTGATTGCATATGCTTGTATGTACAAGTAAAGACGTATGCGTATGAGTCACGAGGACTCAACCATCGTCCACTGATTCGCTGGTGTGCACTGATGCCCATTGGCTTGCTCGCCCACTGCCTGGGTTGGTTTGGATTGATTGCTGAGGAGTCTTTTTCGTGACTGACATTAAACCTACTAAGTTTCGTGACGTTGAAATCCGTGCCGCACGCGGTAACAAGCTGACCGCCAAGAGCTGGCTGACCGAAGCGCCGCTGCGCATGCTGATGAACAACCTCGATCCGGAAGTCGCCGAGAACCCCAAGGAGCTGGTGGTTTACGGTGGTATCGGTCGCGCTGCCCGTAACTGGGAATGCTACGACAAGATTGTCGAAAGCCTGACCAACCTGAACGACGACGAGACCCTGCTGGTGCAATCCGGCAAGCCGGTCGGCGTGTTCAAGACTCACGCCAACGCCCCGCGCGTACTGATCGCCAACTCCAACCTGGTGCCGCACTGGGCGAGCTGGGAACACTTCAACGAACTGGACGCCAAAGGCCTGGCCATGTACGGCCAGATGACCGCCGGCAGCTGGATCTACATCGGCAGCCAGGGCATCGTCCAGGGCACCTACGAAACCTTCGTCGAAGCCGGTCGCCAGCACTACAACGACAACCTCAAGGGCAAGTGGGTCCTGACCGCTGGTCTGGGCGGCATGGGCGGTGCCCAGCCTCTGGCCGCGACACTGGCTGGTGCCTGCTCGCTGAACATCGAATGCCAGCAGGTCAGCATCGATTTCCGTCTGAAAAGCCGCTATGTCGATGAGCAAGCCAAAGACCTCGACGACGCGCTGGCGCGTATCGACAAATACACCAAAGAAGGCAAGGCGATCTCCATCGCGCTGCTGGGTAACGCGGCTGAAATCCTGCCGGAACTGGTCAAGCGCGGTGTGCGTCCGGACATGGTCACCGACCAGACCAGCGCCCACGACCCGCTCAACGGTTACCTGCCGGCCGGCTGGACCTGGGACCAGTACCGCGCTCGCGCCAAGACTGAACCTGCCGCTGTGATCAAGGCCGCCAAGCAATCGATGGCCGTGCACGTCAAAGCGATGCTGGACTTCCAGAAAATGGGCGTGCCGACCTTCGACTACGGCAACAACATCCGTCAGATGGCCCAGGAAGAAGGCGTGGAAAACGCATTCGACTTCCCAGGCTTCGTACCGGCCTACATCCGTCCGCTGTTCTGCCGCGGTATTGGTCCGTTCCGTTGGGCGGCGCTGTCGGGCAACGCTGAAGACATCTACAAGACCGACGCCAAAGTAAAAGAACTGATCCCGGACGATGCCCACCTGCACAACTGGCTGGACATGGCGCGCGAGCGCATCAGCTTCCAGGGCCTGCCGGCACGTATCTGCTGGGTTGGCCTGGGCCTGCGCGCCAAGCTGGGCCTGGCGTTCAACGAAATGGTACGTAGCGGTGAGCTGTCCGCGCCAATCGTGATCGGCCGCGACCACCTGGACTCCGGCTCGGTATCGAGCCCGAACCGCGAAACCGAATCGATGCAAGACGGTTCCGACGCCGTGTCCGACTGGCCACTGCTCAACGCCCTGCTCAACACCGCGAGCGGCGCGACCTGGGTGTCCCTGCACCACGGCGGCGGCGTCGGCATGGG
Source organism: Pseudomonas sp. FW305-70 (assembly GCF_058783925.1). Lineage (NCBI taxonomy): Bacteria > Pseudomonadati > Pseudomonadota > Gammaproteobacteria > Pseudomonadales > Pseudomonadaceae > Pseudomonas > Pseudomonas sp. FW305-70. The sequence continues at coordinate 23,219 of NZ_JBYSYZ010000013.1, read as the reverse complement.
CTTCTCCCAGCACTCGGGCATGGTGATCGTCTGCGACGGTACCGACGAAGCGGCCGAGCGTATCGCTCGCGTGCTGCACAACGACCCGGCCACTGGCGTTATGCGTCACGCCGATGCCGGTTACCAGATCGCCATCGACTGCGCCAAGGAGCAAGGGCTGAACCTGCCGATGATTACCGGCAAGTAACGCTGTACTGCTTTATGTGGGAGCGAGCTTGCTCGCGATGAGGCCGGCACATTCAACATCTTTGTTGACTGACAAACCACTATCGCGAGCAAGCTCGCTCCCACAGAAGAGCAGCCACACATCAACTCAACGAATAATCAGAACAATCCATAGAGGTTGAACCATGGCTGTCACTGACGAACGTGCAAGTAACAAACCGTTGATCGAGAAACGCTCGATCGACTACATCCCGGAAGCGGAAAGACACGGTCGTCTGTTTAGCCAGTTCACCCTGTGGATGGGTGCCAACCTGCAAATCACCGCAATTGTCACCGGGGCGCTCGCCGTGGTGCTGGGCGGTGATGTGTTCTGGTCGCTGATCGGCCTGCTGATCGGGCAATTGCTCGGTGGCGGCGTGATGGCGCTGCATGCGGCGCAAGGCCCCAAGCTTGGCCTGCCGCAGATGATTTCCAGCCGGGTACAGTTCGGCGTGTACGGCGCGGCCATCCCGATCGTGCTGGTCTGCTTGATGTACCTGGGCTTCACCGCAACGGGAACCGTGTTATCCGGCCAGGCGCTGGGCCAGTTGTTTGGGGTCAGCGACACCGTCGGTATCCTCCTTTTCGCCAGTGTCATCGTGCTGGTCACGGTGCTCGGTTATCGGGTGATCCATTGGATCGGTCGTGTTGCCAGTGTCATTGGCGTGATTGCCTTTGTTTATCTGTTCAGCCGTCTGATCAGCCAGGTTGATGTTGGCGCTCTGTTGCAGATCCGCCACTTCAGCTGGAGCAGTTTCTTGCTCGCGGTGTCGCTCGCGGCGTCCTGGCAGATCGCCTTCGGCCCTTATGTGGCTGACTATTCTCGCTACCTGCCGAGCAAGATTTCCTCGGTGAAAACCTTTTTTGCCGCAGGCGCAGGTTCGGTCATTGGTGCACAGGTGGCGATGGTCCTCGGCGTGTTCGCTGCCGCTTCGGCCAACGGGCAATTCGCCGGCCACGAAGTGGCGTACATCGTGGGTCTGGGCGGGACCGGTGCCACCGCTGCGCTGCTGTACTTCAGCATCGCGTTCGGCAAGGTCACCATTTCCACGCTGAACTCCTACGGCAGCTTCATGTGCATCGCGACCATCATCAGCGGTTTCCGTGGAGACCTGAAAGTCACGCGCTTGCAGCGTCTGGTCTTCGTGCTGGTCATCGTCGGTGCTGCAACCCTGATGGCGTTGCTCGGCCAGCACTCGTTCCTCGGTGCGTTCAAGTCCTTCATCCTGTTCCTGCTGGCGTTCTTCACGCCATGGAGTGCGATCAACCTGGTGGACTACTACTGCATCACTCGCGAGCGCTATGACGTGCCGGCGCTGGGCGATCCGAACGGTCGCTACGGTCGTTGGAACCTTCTCGGTATCAGCGTCTATGTGTTTGGCGTGTTGGTGCAGCTGCCGTTCATCTCCACCAAGTTCTATACCGGTCCGCTGGTGGCGGCCCTGGGTGATGTGGATATTTCCTGGATCATCGGTCTGGTGATTCCCGCAGCCCTGTATTACCTGTGTGCGAAAAAATGGCACGGCACAGTGCCTGATCGTTTGATCCTGCCGGTCGAGCAGGACGCGGTCACCGAACAAAAGCTGAATGTCGGTCGCGCTGCGGCGCAGGCCTGATTGGACGTGGACAGGGCTGGATGCCTCTTGACTGCCGTAAGCCAATTCATGATTAGGAGCGTCAAAACAATGAAATCGAACAAGACCCTGCTGACCACATTGCTTTCCATGGGCCTGCTGGCCAGCGCTGGCGCCACTCAGGCGGCGGGTTGGTGCGAGTCGGGCAAACCGGTGAAATTCGCCGGTTTGAACTGGGAAAGCGCCATGCTCCTGACCGACGTGATGCAAGTCGTGTTGGAGAAAGGCTACGACTGCAAGACCGACAGCCTGCCGGGTAACTCCATCACCATGGAAAACGCCCTGAGCAGCAACGATATTCAAGTGTTTGCCGAAGAATGGGTCGGCCGTAGCGAAGTCTGGAACAAGGCTGAGAAGGCCGGCAAGGTCGTCGGTGTCGGCGCGCCGGTGGTGGGTGCGATCGAAGGCTGGTACGTGCCGCGCTACGTGATCGAAGGCGACGCCAAGCGCAAGCTGGAAGCCAAGGCGCCGGACCTGAAGAACATCGCCGACCTGGCCAAGTACTCGGCCGTTTTCAAGGACGCCGAAGAGCCATCCAAGGGCCGTTTCTACAACTGCCCGGCCGGCTGGACCTGTGAGCTCGACAACAGCGAAATGCTCAAGAGCTACGGCCTGGAAAGCACCTACACCAACTTCCGCCCAGGCACCGGCCCGGCGCTGGATGCCGCCGTGCTGTCGAGCTACAAGCGTGGCGAGCCGATCCTGTTCTACTACTGGTCGCCAACGCCGCTGATGGGCCAGGTCGACGTGGTGAAACTCGAAGAGAAACCAGGCGTGAACAAGACGGTGACCATCAAGGTCGGCCTGTCCAAGACCTTCCACGACGAAGCCCCGGAACTGGTGGCCGTGCTGGAAAAGGTCAACGTGCCGATCGACCTGCTGAACCAGAACCTGGGACGCATGACCAAAGAGCGGATCGAGTCGCCAAAACTGGCCAAGATCTTCTTGAAGGAACATCCTGAAGTCTGGCACGCGTGGGTGAGCGAAGACGCAGCCAAGAAAATCGACGCGGCCTTGTAGGTTGGGCTTCTCCGACTGCTGGCAACGGCAGTCGGACGCTTGATCGCAACCCCTTGATTGAGAGTCTCTTATGTTTCCCGAAAGCTTTACCTTTTCCATCGCCGACTGGGTCAACGGTTGGGTCGATTCGCTGGTCACCAACTACGGCGACGTGTTCCGGCACATCTCCGATACGCTGTTGTGGGCCATCGTCAATCTTGAAAGCCTGCTGCGTGCGGCGCCCTGGTGGCTGATGCTGGCGATCGTGGCGGGCGTGGCCTGGCACGCGACCCGTAAAGTCGTGACCACGTCAGTGATCGTCGGCCTGCTGTTCCTGGTGGGTGCGGTCGGCCTCTGGGACAAGCTGATGCAGACCCTGGCGCTGATGATGGTGGCAACGATCATTTCGGTGTTGATCGGCATTCCGCTGGGCATTCTCTCGGCACGCAGCAATCGCCTGCGTTCGGTGCTGATGCCGTTGCTGGACATCATGCAGACCATGCCGAGCTTCGTGTACCTGATCCCGGTGCTGATGCTGTTCGGCCTGGGCAAGGTCCCGGCGATTTTCGCCACCGTGATCTACGCCGCGCCGCCGCTGATCCGCCTGACCGATCTGGGCATTCGCCAGGTCGACGGCGAAGTGATGGAAGCGATCAACGCCTTCGGTGCCAACCGCTGGCAGCAACTGTTCGGCGTGCAACTGCCGCTGGCCCTGCCGAGCATCATGGCGGGCATCAACCAGACCACCATGATGGCCCTGTCGATGGTCGTGATCGCCTCGATGATCGGTGCCCGTGGCCTGGGTGAAGACGTGCTGGTGGGGATTCAGACCCTCAACGTCGGACGTGGCCTCGAAGCCGGTCTGGCGATCGTGATTCTGGCTGTGGTGATCGACCGCATTACACAGGCGTATGGTCGCGCACGGCATGAGGTGAGCAAATGAACAACGCAACCGTGAGCAAGATCGAAGTCAAAAACGTCTTCAAGATTTTCGGCAACCGTTCCAAGGACGCGCTGGCCATGGTCGGCCAGGGCAAGACCAAGGATCAGGTGCTGGCCGAAACCGGCTGCGTGGTCGGCGTGAACGACCTGTCGCTGAGCATCGGCAGCGGCGAGATCTTCGTGATCATGGGCCTGTCGGGTTCCGGCAAGTCGACCCTGGTACGCCACTTCAACCGCCTGATCGACCCGACCAGCGGTGCGATCCTGGTGGACGGCGTGGACATCCTGCAATACGACATGGAAGCCCTGCGCGAATTTCGCCGGCGCAAGATCAGCATGGTGTTCCAGAGCTTCGGCCTGTTGCCGCACAAGAGCGTGCTGGACAACGTCGCCTACGGCCTGAAAATCCGTGGCGAAAGCAAAGCCATGTGCGCCGAGCGTGCGCTGCACTGGATCAACACCGTGGGCCTCAAGGGTTACGAAAACAAATACCCGCATCAGCTTTCCGGCGGTATGCGCCAGCGTGTGGGCCTGGCCCGCGCCCTGGCGGCGGACACCGACATCATCCTGATGGACGAAGCGTTCAGTGCCCTTGATCCGCTGATTCGTGCGGAGATGCAGGACCAGTTGCTGGAACTGCAAAAGACCCTGCACAAGACCATCGTCTTCATCACCCACGACCTCGACGAGGCCGTGCGCATCGGCAACCGCATCGCGATCCTCAAGGACGGCCGCCTGATCCAGGTCGGCACGCCGAGAGAGATCCTGCACTCGCCGGCGGATGAGTATGTCGACCGCTTTGTGCAGCGTCGGGCGGCGGTGGTTTAAGAGGTTTGTGGTGGCTGGGCGGGCCCCTTCGCGGGCAAGCCCGCTCCCACAGTGGATCTCCGGTGTTCACAAAACCCTGTGGGAGCGGGCTTGCCCGCGAAGGCGTCAGTGAAGCTGTATCAATATTCAGGTTGTACGCAGAGGTTGAAGATGTCCCAGGCTGAAAAAATCGTTATCACCGAAGCGCAGGTCGCTTGGCAGGATGTGGTCGCCGTCGCTCGTCATGGCGCGCAGCTTGAGCTGTCGGCGCCGATCTGGGCGCGTATCGAAAACGCCCAGGCCATCGTCCAGCGCATCGTCACCAGCGGCGAACGCGCCTACGGCATCAACACCGGCCTGGGCGCGCTGTGCAACGTCTCGCTGCAGGATGAGCAACTCAGCCAATTGTCGCGCAATACCTTGCTCAGCCACGCCTGCGGCGTGGGTGCACCCCTGGCCGACGAGCAGACCCGCTCGATCATGTGCGCCGCCATCGTCAACTACAGCCACGGCAAATCCGGCCTGCACCGTCAGGTCGTCGAAGCGCTGCTGGCGCTGCTCAACCGCGGCATCACCCCGCAGGTGCCGTCCCAGGGTTCCGTGGGCTACCTGACCCACATGGCCCACATCGGCATCGCGCTGCTGGGCGTGGGCAATGTCAGCTATCGCGGGCAGATCGTTGCCGCGCAACAGGCGCTGGCCGAAGAAGGCCTGCAACCGGTCAAGCTCGGCGCCAAGGACGGTTTGTGCCTGGTCAACGGCACGCCGTGCATGACCGGCCTGAGCTGCCTGGCCATTGCCGACGCTACGCGCCTGCTGGAATGGGCCGACGTGATCGGCGCCATGAGCTTCGAAGCCCAGCGCGGGCAGATCGACGCGTTCGATGCCGAGATCATCGCGCTCAAGCCGCACCCTGGCATGCAACAGGTCGGGATCAACCTGCGCGCCTTGCTCGACGGCAGTGAAGTGATCGCCCAGAGCAAAGGCATTCGCACCCAGGATGCCCTGAGCATTCGCTCGATCCCGCAAGTGCACGGCGCTGCGCGCGATCAACTGGTGCACGCGACCAAACAGATCGAAACCGAACTCAACAGCGCCACCGACAACCCGCTGGTGCTGGGCACAGCGGACAACTACCGCGTGGTGTCCCAGGCCAACCCCCACGGCCAGTCCGTGGCAATGGCCGCGGACCTGCTGGCGATTGCCATGGCGGAAATCGGCTCGATTGCCGAACGTCGCCTGGACCGCTTGATCAACCCGCACGTCAGCGGCTTGCCGGCGTTCCTGGTGGCCAACCCGGGGGTGAACTCCGGGATGATGATCGTGCAATACGTGGCCGCTTCCCTGTGTGCGGAAAACCGCCAGCTGGCGCAACCGGCGGTGCTGGATAACTACGTGACGTCGGGCCTGCAGGAAGATCACCTGAGCCTGGGCACCAACGCGGCGCTGAAGCTGCATCGCGCCCTGGAAAACTGCACGCAGATCCTCGCCATCGAGTACCTGTTGGCGGCCCAGGCGTTTGAATTCTTGAAAGAACAACGCTTCGGCGCGGGCACCGATGCCGCTTGGCGTCTGCTGCGCGAGCGCGTTCCTGCCTATGACCAGGATCGCTGGCTGGCGCCGGACATCGCTGCCGCTGCCGGCGTTCTGAAAGACCCTGCTTTGCTGCAAAAAGCCTTACCGAACTTGAACTGATTTCCAAACAAGACCAGCGTGCCAAGGCGCCAGCCCCCTCAAGAAGGGGGAAGCGACGGACAACGGATATTTCCGGAGCGTCTGGTAGTTAACAACAAACTCTCAAAAGGAGAATGAACATGACTGCGCTTAATTTGATTCCCGGCCAACTGAGCCTTGCCCAACTGCGTGATGTCTATCAGCAACCGGTCAAAATCACCCTCGATCACAGCGCTGCAGCCCAGATCGAAGCCAGCGTGGCCTGCGTGGAGCAGATCCTCGCCGAGAACCGCACCGCCTACGGCATCAACACCGGCTTCGGCCTGCTGGCCTCGACCCGCATCGCCAGCGAAGACCTGGAAAACCTGCAGCGCTCGCTGGTGCTGTCCCACGCCGCCGGTGTCGGCCAGCCGATCAGCGACGAGCTGGTGCGTCTGATCATGGTGCTCAAGGTCAACAGCCTGAGCCGTGGTTTCTCCGGCATCCGCCGCGTGGTGATCGACGCGCTGATCGCCCTGATCAACGCCGAGGTGTACCCGCACATTCCACTGAAAGGTTCGGTCGGTGCTTCCGGTGACCTCGCGCCTCTGGCCCACATGTCGCTGGTGCTGCTGGGCGAAGGCAAGGCGCGCTACAAGGGCGAGTGGATGGAAGCCACCGAAGCGCTGAAAGTCGCCGGCCTGACGCCGTTGACCCTGGCTGCGAAAGAAGGCCTGGCGCTGCTCAACGGCACCCAGGTGTCCACCGCGTTTGCCCTGCGCGGCCTGTTCGAAGGTGAAGACCTGTTCGCCGGTGCCCTGGCACTGGGCGGCCTGACCGTGGAAGCGGTACTGGGCTCGCGCTCGCCGTTCGACGCCCGCATCCACGCGGCCCGTGGCCAAAAAGGCCAGATCGACGCGGCCGCCGCTTATCGCGATCTGCTGGGCGAGCGCAGCGAAGTCTCCGATTCCCACGAGAACTGCGAGAAGGTCCAGGACCCGTACTCCCTGCGTTGCCAGCCGCAAGTCATGGGCGCCTGCCTGACCCAGTTCCGTCAGGCCGCCGAAGTGCTGGCGATCGAAGCCAACGCCGTATCGGACAACCCGCTGGTGTTCGCCGCGGAAGGTGACGTGATTTCCGGCGGTAACTTCCACGCCGAACCGGTGGCCATGGCCGCCGACAACATGGCCCTGGCCATCGCCGAAATCGGCTCCCTGAGCGAACGCCGCATCTCGCTGATGATGGACAAGCACATGTCGCAGCTGCCGCCGTTCCTGGTGGCCAACGGCGGCGTGAACTCCGGCTTCATGATCGCCCAGGTGACCGCCGCGGCACTGGCCAGCGAAAACAAGGCGCTGTCCCATCCGCATTCGGTGGACAGCCTGCCGACCTCGGCCAACCAGGAAGACCACGTGTCGATGGCGCCGGCGGCTGGCAAGCGTCTGTGGGAAATGGCCGAAAACACCCGTGGGATTCTCGCGGTGGAATGGCTCGCGGCAGTCCAGGGCCTGGACCTGCGCAATGGTCTGAAGACTTCGCCAAAGCTGGAAAAGGCCCGCGCCATCCTGCGCAACGAAGTGCCGTTCTATGAGAAGGACCGCTTCTTTGCGCCGGACATCAATGCCGCGACCGAGCTGTTGGCTTCGCGTTGCCTGAACGAGCTGGTTTCGGCGAAGTTGCTGCCTAGCCTGTGATGGCCCCTTCGCGAGCAAGCCCGCTCCCACATGGATCGCGTTGAACCTGTAGGAGCTGGCTTGCCAGCGATTCGATTTTGCGTCGAATAAAAATAATTAAGGACGAGCAATGCAACAGCCAGCAAAGGGTTTGAAACGCGGGCTTTCTGCCCGACATATTCGCTTCATGGCGCTGGGGTCGGCAATCGGCACCGGGCTGTTTTACGGATCTGCCTCGGCCATTCAAATGGCCGGGCCTGCGGTGCTGCTCGCGTACCTGATTGGTGGCGCGGCGGTGTTCATGGTCATGCGCGCCCTCGGTGAGATGGCTGTGCACAATCCGGTGGCCGGTTCTTTCGGCCAGTACGCCAGCACCTATCTAGGGCCGATGGCGGGCTTCATCCTCGGTTGGACCTACGCATTCGAAATGGTCATCGTCGGCATGGCCGACGTCACTGCATTCGGTATCTACATGGGCTTCTGGTTCCCGGAGGTTTCCCGCTGGATCTGGGTGCTGGGCATCGTCTCGGTGGTAGGCGGCCTGAACCTGTGCAACGTCAAGGTCTTCGGTGAAATGGAATTCTGGCTGTCGCTGCTCAAGGTCGCGGCCATTGTCGCGATGATCCTGGGTGGCTTCGGCATCATGTTGTTTGGCATCAGCACGGCGCCCGGCGCCCAGGCGACCGACATCAGCAATCTCTGGAGCCATGGCGGCTTCATGCCCAATGGCGTGACTGGTTTGATCGCTTCGTTCGCGGTGGTGATGTTCGCGTTCGGCGGGATTGAAATCATCGGTGTGACCGCCGGTGAAGCCAAAGACCCGCAGCATGTGCTGCCCCGGGCGATCAATGCCGTGCCGTTGCGCATCCTGTTGTTCTACGTCCTGACGATGCTGGTGCTGATGTCGATCTTTCCATGGCAGCAGATCGGCAGCCAGGGCAGTCCGTTCGTGCAGATTTTCGACAATCTGGGCATCGGCTCGGCGGCGACCATCCTCAATATCGTGGTGATCTCGGCGGCGATCTCGGCCATCAACAGTGACATCTTCGGTGCTGGCCGCATGATGTACGGCCTGGCTCAGCAGGGCCACGCACCCAAGGGCTTCGCACGGCTGTCGCGCAACGGCGTGCCATGGATGACCGTTGTGGTGATGAGCGCCGCGCTGTTGCTCGGCGTGTTGCTGAACTACCTGATCCCGGAAAACGTGTTTCTGCTGATCGCCTCCATCGCGACCTTTGCCACGGTTTGGGTCTGGCTGATGATTCTGTTTACCCAGGTGGCCATGCGTCGTTCCATGAGCGCCGAGCAAGTCGCACAATTGAAATTCCCGGTACCGTTCTGGCCCTATGCACCGATAGCGGCGATTGCCTTCATGCTGTTCGTCTTCGGCGTGTTGGGCTACTTCCCGGACACCCAGGCGGCCCTGATAGTCGGCGTGGTGTGGATCGTGCTGCTGGTGCTGGCCTACCTGACCTGGGTGAAACCGGCGGCAGGCCAGGCTGCCCTGGTGACGCCGGCCCCGACTTTTTCTCATCGATAACCTAACGGAGGCCAAGGATGAAAACGCTCTGGCAACACTGTCACGTCGCAACCATGGCGCAAGGCGTCTACTCGATCATCGAGGATGCGGCCATCGTGACGTCAGGCGCGCTCATTGAGTGGATCGGCCCGCGCGCTGAACTGCCGGCGGGGGATTACCCGGCCGTCAACGATCTTGAAGGCGCCTGGGTCACCCCGGGACTGATCGACTGCCACACCCACACGGTGTTTGGCGGTAACCGCAGCGGTGAATTCGAAAATCGCCTGCAAGGCGTCAGCTACGCGGAAATCGCCGCCAGCGGTGGTGGCATCGCCAGCACCGTGCGCGCCACCCGCGCGGCCAGTGAAGACGAACTGTTCGCCAGTGCCGCCAAGCGCCTGAAAAGCCTGATGCGCGATGGCGTCACCAGCATCGAAATCAAGTCCGGCTACGGCCTGGACCTGGCCAACGAGCGCAAGATGCTGCGCGTGGCCCGTCGCCTCGGTGCCGAACTGCCCGTCAGCGTGCGCAGCACCTGTCTGGCCGCTCACGCCTTGCCGCCGGAATACACCGATCGCGCCGACGACTACATCGATCACATCTGCGCTGACATGCTGCCGGCCCTGGCGGCCGAAGGGCTGGTCGACGCGGTGGATGCATTCTGTGAATACCTGGCGTTCTCGCCGGCGCAGGTCGAGCGCGTATTCATCACCGCCCGGGAACTGGGCTTGCCGGTGAAGCTGCACGCCGAGCAATTGTCCTCGCTGCACGGCTCGAGCCTGGCGGCGCGTTACCACGCGTTGTCTGCCGATCACCTGGAGTTCATGACCGAAGACGACGCCATCGCCATGGCCGAGTCCGGTACTGTCGCGGTGTTGTTGCCCGGGGCCTTTTACTTCCTGCGCGAAACCCAATTGCCGCCGATGGATGCCCTGCGCAAGCACGGCGTGAAAATCGCCATCGCCAGCGACCTCAACCCGGGCACCTCACCGGGACTGTCGTTGCGCCTGATGCTGAACATGGCCTGCACCTGCTTCCGCATGACCCCGGAAGAAGCTTTGGCGGGTGCCACGATTCACGCCGCTACCGCGCTGGGCATGGCCGATACCCACGGCTCGCTGGAAGCCGGCAAGGTCGCGGATTTCGTCGCCTGGCAAATCGATCGCCCGGCCGACCTGTCGTACTGGCTGGGCGGCGACCTGGAAAAACGCGTCGTGCGCCACGGCGTCGAAACAACTCTGTAGGAGAGCCGTTGTGGATAAGGTACTTAACTTCAAACAAGGCCGCGTACCGCTGCTGATCAGCATGCCCCACGCCGGTGTGCGCCTGACCCCGGCAGTTGAGGCCGGGCTGATCCCCCAGGCGAAAAGCCTGCCGGACACCGACTGGCACATTCCGCAGTTGTATGACTTCGCCGATGAATTGGGCGCCAGTACCCTGGCAGCCGAATACTCGCGGTTCGTCATAGACCTGAACCGTCCGTCCGACGACAAGCCGCTGTACGTGGGCGCGACCACCGGCCTGTATCCGGCCACGCTGTTCGACGGCGTGCCGTTGTTCCGTGAAGGGCTGGAGCCTTCGAAAGTAGAGCGTGCGACCTATCTGGAAAAGATCTGGACGCCGTACCACAGCACCCTGCAGCAGGAACTGGCGCGACTGAAGGCCGAGTTCGGCTACGCGCTGCTGTTCGATGCGCATTCGATCCGTTCGATCATCCCGCACCTGTTCGATGGCAAGCTGCCGGACTTCAACCTCGGCACCTTCAATGGCGCCAGTTGCGATCCACAGTTGGCCAGTCAGCTGGAAGCCATCTGCGCACGTCACGACAATTACACCCACGTGCTGAACGGACGCTTCAAGGGCGGCCACATCACCCGCCATTACGGCAACCCGGGCGAGAACATCCACGCTGTGCAACTGGAGTTGGGGCAGTGCACGTACATGGAAGAGTTTGAGCCATTCCGTTATCGCGCCGATCTGGCGGAGCCTACGCGGGCGGTGCTCAAGGAGTTGCTGCAAGGGCTGCTGGCCTGGGGCGAGAAGCACTACAGCCATTAAGGCTTGGTGCGGTCTCTGTAGGAGCGAGCTTGCTCGCGAAAAACCAGAGAATGTCGTGGGGTGTCTGACTGGGCGCGTTACCGTTCACGACCATCGCGAGCAAGCTCGCTCCTACAGGTCAGGCTGCTAGTCGCCACCGTGCAAAACACGGTCGCCACAGGTCGCTTTTACCGCTCGTCTGCTGCGTATTGTTCTGGCCACGGTGCAAAAAGACACCGGCCCGACAATAATCCGCTGCCGCACGAGATCATCCTGATGAAAAGACTGTTCAGCCGCTGTTTCTCAATCTTCTGCGGCACCGCTCTGTTGAGCGCCGGCGCCATGGCTGCGGATGACGCCTCCTGCAAGACCGTGCGCATGGGCGTGGTCAACTGGACCGACGTGATCGCCACCAGTGGCATGGCCGATGTGCTGCTCAACGGTCTGGGCTACGAAAGCAGGCAAACCAGCGCCGTGCAGCAAATCATCTTTGCCGGCATCCGCGACAAGCGCCTCGACATCTTCCTCGGTTACTGGAAACCGGCGATGGACAAGAACATCGCACCCTTCGTGGCTGCCAATCAGGTCAAGGTCATGGCCAAGCCGAGTCTGGCCGATGCCCAGGCGACTCTTGCTGTGCCTGACTACGTCGCGGCTGCGGGCCTGAAAACCTTCGCCGATATCGCCAGGTTCAAAGACCAGCTCGGCGGCAAGATCTACGGCATCGAGCCGGGCAGCGGTGCCAACACCACGATCAAGACGATGATCGAGACCAATCACTTCGGCCTGAAGGACTTCAAACTGATCGAGTCCGGTGAGGCCGGGATGCTGGCGGCCGTGCAGCGGGCGGTGAATCGCAAGGAGTTCGTGGTATTCGTCGGCTGGACCCCGCACCCGATGAACATCAACATGAAGATCGACTACCTGACCGGCAGCGAAGACGTGTACGGGTCGAACGAAGGTGCGGCGACCGTATCCACCGTCACCGCCCCGGATTACGCCGAGCGCTGCCCGAACGTCAATCGGTTGCTGGAGAACCTGACGTTCACCGCTGCCCAGGAAAGCCAGCTGATGGTACCGATCATGGAGCGCCAAACGGCTCAGGATGTCGCCAGAAAATGGCTGCGCGAGCATCCCGAAGACCTGCAGCGCTGGCTGGCAGGTGTCAGCAGTTTCGATGGCAAGGACGGCGTGGCAGCGGTTCAGGCCAGCCTGAAGAACTGACCCCAAAACCTGTAGGAGCGAGCTTGCTCGCGATAAACCTGAGAGCGCCGAGGGATATCAGGCTTACCGCGTTATCGTTGACGATCATCGCGAGCAAGCTCGCTCCTACAAGGGGTGGGCGCCACACATACCTCTGAACGGGCACCCGGCTCATGGCTTCTTACCCGCTTTCCAGGCAGATGACGGCATTCGTCGAGAAAACCGTCAGTTTCAACAGCGCCGACAGCAGCCTCGCCGGATTGCGACTGGCCTACAGCGAGATGTGCCGGGCGTTTACTCCGGCACGTCCCGCCGGGTTGTATGTGGTCGACTTCGTGTTGTCCGGCGTTGCCGTCCGTTCCTATCAGCCACCGGCCAGCGCAGCGTCGTGCATCGTTTACCTGCATGGCGGTGGCTGGGTGGTGGGGGACCTGGACTCCCATGACTTCATCTGCGCCGAACTGGCATCGACACTCGGTGTGCTGGTGATCGCCGTCGATTATCGCCGGGCACCGGAGCATCCTTTTCCCGCTGCGTTCGATGATTGCCTGAAGGTCTGGCGGGCGCTGCGCACCGGGCCCTTTCAACTCGATCCGGAGCGCATGCTGGTGGCCGGTGACAGTGCCGGTGGCAATCTCGCAGCAGCGTTGTGCCTGGCACTGCGCGATGCCGGCGAGCCGTTGCCGTGCGCGCAGGTTCTGATCTATCCGGGGTTGGGCGGCGATCACCGGTTGCCATCGCGCAGTGAGTGCGTCGACGCGCCGTTACTCAGCAGCAGTGACGTCGATTGCTATCACGCCCTTTACCTGCGGGGCGCCCGCCATCCGAGCGCCTATGCCATGCCATTGCTCGCCACGGATTTCAGGGGATTGCCCCCGGCCTGGATCGCCGTGGCGCAATTCGACCCGTTGCGTGATGACGGCGTGCGGTATGCCGAGCGACTGAACGCTGCGGGCGGGGCTGCCACGCTGTATGTCGGCGAGGGCCTGGTTCATGGCTGTTTGCGGGCCCGCGGGCAGGTGGCCGAGGTCGATGAGCTGTACCAGGCCCTGTTCGGATACCTGGCGGCAAAACTCTGACTCCGCAGGGGCATGCTCATTGACGTAATTCGGGTTTATGATGCCGGACGGCAGAATAATAGAAGTCCCCCCAGGGATGACCTCGACCCCATACGGAGTGCGCAATGCAGACTTTGTACCCGCAGATCAAACCCTACGCCCGGCACGATCTGGCCGTCGACGAGACCCACACGCTGTATGTCGACGAAAGCGGTTCACCGGAAGGTTTGCCGGTGGTGTTCATCCACGGCGGCCCCGGTGCCGGATGTGATGCCCAGAGTCGTTGCTTCTTCGATCCCAACCTCTATCGCATTGTCACTTTCGATCAGCGCGGTTGCGGTCGCTCCACCCCCCACGCCAGCCTGGAAAACAACACCACCTGGGATCTGGTCGCCGATCTGGAGCGGATTCGCCAGCACCTGGGCATCGACAAATGGGTGCTGTTTGGCGGCTCCTGGGGTTCGACCCTGGCGCTGGCCTATGCGCAAACCCATCCTGAGCGTGTACATGGTCTGATCCTGCGCGGAATTTTTCTGTGCCGTCCGCAGGAAATCGAATGGTTCTATCAGGCTGGCGCGAGCCGTCTGTTCCCCGATTACTGGCAGGACTACATCGCGCCGATCCCGCTGGATGAGCGCGGCGATTTGCTCACCGCGTTCCACAAGCGTCTGGTTGGCAACGACCAGATTGCCCAGATGCACGCGGCCAAGGCCTGGTCCACCTGGGAGGGCCGTACTGCGACCCTGCGTCCGAACCCGCTGGTGGTCGATCGCTTCTCCGAGCCACAGCGTGCCTTGTCGATTGCCCGCATCGAATGCCACTACTTCAGCAACCACGCCTTCCTGGAACCGAACCAGTTGATCCGCGACATGGGCAAGATCGCCCATTTGCCCGGCGTGATCATCCATGGCCGCTATGACGTGATCTGCCCGCTGGATAACGCCTGGGAATTGCATCAAGCCTGGCCGAACAGCGAACTGCAGGTCATCCGCGATGCCGGTCATGCCGCTTCCGAACCGGGCATCACCGACGCGCTGGTCCGCGCCGCCGATCAGATGGCCCGGCGTCTGCTCGACCTGGCGCCTGACGAGGCATGAAGGGTCTGCTGCAACGGGTGCGTGGCGCACGAGTCGAGGTTGCCGGCGAAGTCGTGGGTGCCGTTGATCAGGGATTGCTGGTCCTGGTGGCCGTTGAGCCAGACGATACGCGGGCCAGCGCCGACAAACTTCTTAATAAACTGCTTAACTATCGGGTGTTCAGTGACGCTGAGGGCAAGATGAATCTGTCCTTGGCGGATGTGGGCGGCGGGCTGCTGCTGGTCTCTCAGTTCACCCTGGCTGCCGATACCCGAAGCGGGCTGCGTCCGGGTTTCTCGACTGCGGCCCCTCCGGCCCTGGGTGAGGAACTGTTCGACTATCTATTAAGCAAAGCGAAACAGGTGCATGGCACTGTGGCATCAGGTAGATTCGGCGCGGATATGCAGGTGCACCTGGTCAATGATGGGCCGGTCACCTTCCTGTTACAGACCTGAAAGCGCTTGAAACAAGTTTTTAAGCTCATTTCGACTGAAAACAGGGCTTTATCGCGATAAATACTTTGTTACCCCTGATGCGTTGTAACGCGGCCTACTAGATAATCGCGCGCTACGGGGATCAGCGTTCGTTGGTCCATTTTGACTTAGGTAGAGACTTGTCTGGATCCGATTGGGGAATCATTTCGCCCCAGCGGAGTCGGAACAATGCTCGCCAACTTGGCAAGAGTGGTTTGCAAGGGCGGTTTTTTCAGACCGTGCACCGTGCAGACCCTTTAACTGGCCGTTGGTTTTTTGATCTGTTTTCGGCGAGGGTTGCTCGTGATTGTTAGTCCCTGTAACGCACCAAAATTGTCTGCCAAACGGTTACGCAGCGCCCTGGTAGCGGGCTCTGCACTGCTCTGCCTGCTCAGCGCCGGCCAGCTTTGGGCATTCAGTCTGGATGATGTATCGGCCAAGGCAAAAGAGCTGGCCGCGCAGAAATACGAAGCGCCGCGCAGTAACCTGCCGAACGAGTTCCGCGAAATGAAGTTCGCGGACTACCAGAAAATTCGTTTTCTGACGGAAAAAGCCGAATGGGCTGATCAGAAGACGCCGTTCAAGCTGTCCTTCTATCACCAGGGCATGCACTTCGATACGCCGGTGAAAATCAACGAAATCACGGCGAACACCGTCGAAGAGATCAAATACGATCCAAGTCGTTTCGACTTCGGCGATGTGAAATTCGACCCGAAGGCCACCGAGCAACTGGGCTACGCCGGTTTCCGTGTGCTGTACCCGGTCAACAAGGCCGACAAGCAAGACGAAATCATGACCATGCTCGGCGCGAGCTACTTCCGCGTCGTCGGCAAGGGTCACGTCTATGGTTTGTCCGCTCGCGGCATGGCCATCGATACCGCCTTGCCGTCCGGCGAAGAATTCCCGCGTTTTCGCGAATTCTGGATTCAACAGCCCAAGCCGGGCGACAAGCACCTGGTGATCTTCGCCCTGCTGGACTCTCCGCGTGCCACCGGTGCCTATCGCCTGACCCTGCGTCCGGGCAGCGACACCATCGTCGACGTCAAGGCACAGATGTTCCTGCGTGACAAGGTCGGCAAGCTGGGCATCGCCCCGTTGACCAGCATGTTCCTGTTCGGCGCCAACCAGCCATCGAAAGTACTGAACTACCGCCGCGAACTGCACGACTCCAGCGGCCTGGCGATCCATGCCGGCAACGGCGAGTGGATCTGGCGTCCGCTGAACAATCCGAAACACCTGGCGGTGAGCAACTTCAGCGTGGAAAACCCGCGCGGTTTCGGCCTGCTGCAACGTGGCCGCGACTTCAGCCACTACGAAGACCTCGACGACCGCTACGACAAGCGCCCAAGCGCCTGGATCGAGCCGAAGGGTGACTGGGGCAAGGGCACCGTCGACCTGGTCGAGATTCCGACCGCCGACGAAACCAACGACAACATCGTGGCCTTCTGGAACCCGGAAAAATTGCCGGAACCTGGCCAGCCGCTCGATGTCGCTTATCGTATGCACTGGACCATGGACGAGGCGGCGATTCACGCGCCGGACAGTGCCTGGGTCAAGCAGACCCTGCGTTCGACCGGTGACGTCAAGCAGTCCAACCTGATTCGTCAGCCCGATGGCAGCGTTGCCTACCTGGTGGACTTCGAAGGCCCGTCCCTGGCGGCATTGCCGGCCGATGCCGAGGTTCGCAGCCAGGTCAGTGTCGGCGACAACGCCGAGCTGGTGGAAAACAGCGTGCGCTACAACCCTGAAACCAAGGGCTGGCGCCTGACCCTGCGGATGAAGATCAAGGACCCGGGCAAGTCCACCGAGATGCGTGCCGCGCTGGTGCAGAACATCGTGCCGGCGGACCTGGCCAAGACCTCGATTCCGTCGTCCAACTCGTCGGTTGCCAAGGCCGACAAGGTTGCCGCCAAGCAACAAGAGAAAGCGGACAAGGAAGCCAGGCAAGCAGAGGCCAAGCAGGCTGAAGCCAAGCCTGTTGCAGATGCCAAGGACAAGGCCAATACAGACGCCAAGCAGCCTGTCGCTGCCGACGCGGCCCCAGCCACACCGGAATCGGCGCCGACTGAAGAAGTCCTGACCGAGACCTGGAGCTATCAGTTGCCTGCCGATGAGTAACTCTCAAGTACGGCCAGAAACTCTTTCCGAGTATCTGGCGCATCTGCCGATGACCGACGAGCAGCGCGCGGAACTCGCGGGCTGCCAGTCTTTCAGCGAATTGCACGAACGCCTGTCGTCTTCGACGTTCGACGCCCCGACCGAAGCCGCCCAGGCTTCGGTCGGCAAACGCCTGACCCTGAGCACCGCCGAAGAGCTGCAGGACGCGGAAATGCTGGTGCTCGACGCCAACGGCCGGGTCTGCCTCAAGGCGACCCCGCCGATCCGGCGGACCAAGGTCGTGCCGGAGCCGTGGCGCACCAACATTCTGGTGCGTGGCTGGCGGCGGATGACCGGTCGTACCAACCCGCCGAAGCCGCCGAAGGACGAACGTGTGCTGCCGGCCGCGCGCTGGCGTACCGTCGGTTCGATCCGTCGCTACATTCTGTTGTTGCTGATGCTCGGCCAGACCATCGTCGCCGGCTGGTACATGAAAGGCATCATGCCGTACCAGGGCTGGTCGTTCGTCGACCTCAACGAAGTGCTGCACCAACCGCTGCTGCAAACCGCCACGCAAGTGCTGCCTTACGCTTTGCAGACCAGCATCCTGATCCTGTTCGGTATTCTGTTCTGCTGGGTATCGGCCGGTTTCTGGACCGCGCTGATGGGCTTCCTCGAATTGCTGACTGGTCACGATAAATACCGTATTTCCGGTAAAAGTGCCGGTAACGAGCCGATTCCAAAGGATGCGCGCACCGCACTGGTGATGCCGATCTGCAACGAGGACGTGCCTAGGGTGTTCGCCGGCCTGCGGGCGACCTTCGAGTCGGTTGCGGCCACGGGTGACCTGGACCGCTTCGATTTCTTCGTCCTCAGCGACAGTAACGACGCCGATATCTGTGTTGCCGAGCAACAGGCCTGGCTGGACGTCTGCCGCGAAGCCGGTGGCTTCGGCAAGATCTTCTATCGCCGCCGTCGTCGTCGCGTAAAACGCAAGAGCGGCAACCTCGACGACTTCTGCCGTCGTTGGGGCGGTGACTACAAGTACATGGTCGTACTCGACGCCGACTCCGTGATGAGCGGCGAGTGCCTGACCAGTCTGGTGCGCCTGATGGAAGCGACGCCGGACGCGGGGATCATCCAGACCGCGCCACGGGCGTCGGGCATGGACACCCTGTATGCGCGCATGCAGCAGTTCGCCACTCGCGTGTATGGCCCGCTGTTCACCGCCGGCCTGCACTTCTGGCAACTGGGCGAGTCGCACTACTGGGGCCACAACGCGATCATCCGCATGAAGCCGTTTATCGATCACTGCGCCCTGGCGCCGTTGCCCGGTAAAGGCGCGTTCTCCGGTTCGATCCTGTCCCACGACTTCGTGGAAGCCGCGCTGATGCGTCGTGCCGGTTGGGGCGTGTGGATTGCCTACGATTTGCCGGGCAGCTATGAAGAACTGCCGCCGAACCTGCTGGACGAACTCAAGCGTGACCGTCGCTGGTGCCACGGCAACCTGATGAACTTCCGCCTGTTCCTGGTAAAAGGCATGCACCCGGTACACCGTGCGGTGTTCCTGACCGGCGTGATGTCCTACCTGTCGGCGCCGCTGTGGTTCTTCTTCCTGGTGCTGTCGACCGCGCTGCTGGCGGTCAACACGCTGATGGAGCCGCAGTACTTCCTCGAACCGCGCCAGCTCTATCCGCTGTGGCCACAATGGCACCCGGACAAGGCGATTGCGCTGTTCTCGACCACCATCGTGCTGCTGTTCCTGCCGAAGCTGCTGAGTATCATCCTGATCTGGGCCAAGGGCGCAAAAGAGTTCGGCGGCAAGTTCAAGGTGACCCTGTCGATGCTGCTGGAGATGCTGTTCTCCATGCTGCTGGCGCCGGTGCGGATGATCTTCCACACCCGTTTCGTCCTCGCCGCGTTCCTCGGCTGGGCCGCGACCTGGAACTCGCCGCAGCGTGACGACGACTCCACGCCGTGGAGCGAAGCGGTCAAGCGCCACGGCCCGCAAACCCTGCTGGGCTTCTTCTGGGCCCTGCTGGTGATCTGGCTGAACCCGAGCTTCCTGTGGTGGCTGGTGCCGATCGTCGGTTCGTTGATGCTGTCGATCCCGGTATCGGTGATCTCCAGCCGTGTCGGCCTGGGCCTGAAGTCCCGTGACGAGAGCCTGTTCCTGATCCCTGAGGAATACAATCCGCCGCAGGCCTTGCTGGCCACCGACCAGTACACCCACGAAAACCGCTGGCACGCGCTGAACGACGGCTTCGTCCGTTCGGTGGTCGATCCGCAGCAGAACGCCCTGGCTTGCTCGCTGGCGACCTCGCGGCACAATCAGGCTGAGCCGATTGAGTGGTTGCGCATCGAGCGGGTGCGGCACGCGATGAAGGTTGGACCTGAAGGCCTGACCAACAACGAGCGTGTGCAACTGTTGAGCGACCCGGTGGCCTTGGCTCGCTTGCACGAGCAGGTCTGGAACGAAGGTCACCCAGAGTGGCTGGGTGCCTGGCGCAAGTCGGTGAAGGCCGATCCCCATGCACCGTTGCTGCCGCTCAAGCCGATGAGCGAACAGCCTCAGTTGGCATGATAAAAAAACCCGCGAAAGCGGGTTTTTTTATGGCTTGAAGTTTGTTCTTGAACTTGCGCCAGATTCTGTAACAGCGGTGTCTGGTCGATCGCTTTCGCGGGCAAGCCCGCTCCCACAGGGGACCGCATTTCAGTGTGGGAGCGGGCTTGCTCGCGAAGGCATCACCTCGGTCCTGAGTGAGCCGAGGTCTGCAGATCACCTCAAACCCTGAACTTGCCCACCAGCATCTGCAAATGCGTCCCCAGTCGTGCCAGCTCAACGCTGGACGCTGCCGTCTCTTCACTGGCTGCCGAGGTCTGATCCGACACATCCCGCACGTTCAGCACGCTGCGGTTGATCTCTTCGGCCACGGCGCTTTGCTGTTCGGCGGCAGCGGCGATCTGCTGGTTCATCGCCTGAATCGCCGAGACGGTGCGGGTGATGCTTTCCAGTGAGCCACCGGCACGGCGGGTCAGTTCGACACTGCTGTCGGTCAGGGTGCGGCTGTTGTCCATGATGGTCGCCACTTGCTGCGTGCCGTTTTGCAGGCCGACGATCAGCTCTTCGATCTCTTCGGTGGATTTCTGGGTGCGCTGGGCCAGGCTGCGGACTTCGTCGGCGACCACGGCAAACCCACGTCCGGCTTCACCAGCACGGGCTGCTTCAATCGCGGCGTTGAGCGCCAGCAGGTTGGTTTGCTGGGCCACGGACTTGATCACGTCGAGCACGCTGCCGATCTTGTCGCTTTCGCGCTTGAGTTCGCCCATGGCCTCGGTGGAGTGGCCGACTTCCGCGGCCAGGCGCTCGATCTGGGCGATGGCTTCGCCCACCACTTTGTCACCCTCACGGGCCTGCTGGTCGGCGGCGACGGCGGCTTCGGAGGCCTCTTCGGCGTTGCGTGCCACTTCCTGCACGGTGGCGGCCATTTCATTCATGGCGGTGGCGACCTGATCGGTCTCGACTTTCTGGCTGTTGACCCCGGCGCTGGTCTGCTCGGTGACCGCGGACAGCTCTTCAGCGGCGCTGGCAATCTGCGTGACGCCATCGCTGATGCCGCCGATCAGTTCGCGCAAGCCTTGGGTCATGCTCTGCATGGCGCGCTGCAACTGGCCGAGTTCGTCGCGACGTTGCGACGTCAGATTGTGGGTCAGGTCGCCGCTGGCAACGCGCTCAGCGACAGCCAGGGTCTGGTTCAACGGAATGATGATCTGCCGGGTGATGGCCCAGGCGGCCAGCAGGCCGAAGGCGATGGCCAGAACGGTGGCAAGGGTCAGCATGTTCTTGGCGTGGGCGGCGTCGGTGTCGCGCACGACGGTTTGCGAGAGGGTGAGTTTCTGGCTCATGTCCAACAGGATGTCGCCTTGGGCGGACATGCGTACCAGGGCCTTGGCGCTGGCCACCTGGGAGTCGCGGAACTGGCTGACGGCGGCGCGGTAGGCCTTCAGTGAATCAGTCGCCTGTTGCAGGTTGGCGATGTGTTCTTCAGGCAGTTTGGCCGGCAGGCTCTCGAGGTTCTTCAGGGCGTTGTCGATCGCGTCGAGGGCTGGCTGTTCGGCTTCGCTCTTGCCGCTGTAGGTGTAGCCGCGAACCTGGAAGCGCGCCTGCTGGATCAGTTTGCTCAGGTCGATCACGCTATTGAATGCTGCGACGTTGTCACCTTGCAGCATGGATTTTTCCACTTCGGCGACGCGGGCCACGGCGTTGTCGGCGGTGGCGCCGAGTTTGCTGCGGGCATCTTCACGCTGGGCGCCGGCCTGGGTCATGTCGTTGAAGGCTCGACGGTATTCGGCGACAGCGGCCAGTTGTTGATCGACCATGGCGGTGTCGGCCGGTTGTTCGATCAGGCCACGGGCGGTCTGCAGCCCGCTTTCGAGTTTGCCCAGCAGATCGTTGACGGCCCCGGGGCCTTGTTCACCGCGACGCATCTCGTAATCCAGGCGTGCAATGCGCAGGTCCTTGGTCAGGTCGTTGAGGCTGGCGATGAACCCCAGTTTATCGCCACGGCTGGTGACGCCGCTCAGGCCGCTCCAGCCGGTGAAGGTGATCAGCAGGGTCAGTAACAGCACCAGACCGAAGCCGATCCCCAGCTTGCGTTTGACGCTGACGTTTCCCAGATTCTCGGCTAGCCATTGGTGCATGCTGAATCTCCCCGGACCACAATTTGGTTTTATGGGGGATGTATCGGCAGGGGAGCCTGAATCTGTAGGCGCTGCCCGATGTACGGACGGATGATGACTTGTGGGAGCGGGCTTGCTCGCGAAAGCGGAGTGTCAGTCGGCATTGAAGGCACTGACACACCGCTTTCGCGAGCAAGCCCGCTCCCACAGGGGAATATGTCCGGGATTAGAAAAGTCGGGCCAGCAGCGCGGTCACGGCGGTTTCGACGCGCAGGATGCGCTCGCCCAGTTGTACCGGTTGCAGGCCGGATTTGCCCAGCAGGTCGATCTCGTAGGGAATCCAGCCACCCTCGGGGCCGATGGCCAGGGTCACCGGTTCGCTGAGTGCGCGAGGGCAGGGCGGGTAATTGCCGGGATGCCCGACCAGGCCGAGGGTACCTTCGGTGATCGCCGGCAAACGGTCCTCGACGAACGGCTTGAAGCGCTTCTCGATGACGACTTCCGGCAGCACGCTGTCCCGGGCCTGTTCGAGGCCGAGGATCAATTGCTCGCGAATGGCCTCAGGCTCCAGGAAGGGGGTCTGCCAGAAGCTCTTCTCGACGCGATAGCTGTTGACCAGCACGATACGTGGCACACCCATGGCCGCCACGGTCTGGAACACCCTGCGCAGCATCTTGGGGCGTGGCAGGGCCAATATCAGGGTCAGCGGCAGCTTGGCCGGTGGCGGCTGGTCGAGGGTGACGCGCAATTCCGCTTCGTCGGCGTCCAGGCGCAGCACTTCGGCCGAGCCCATCAGTCCGCCGATCCGCCCTACGCGCATGCTGTCGCCCACTTCGCAGCGGTGGACTTCCTGCATGTGGGTCAGCCGGCGATCACGCAGGATCGCCCGGTCGGCCGCAATGAAGTCGGCCTCTTCAAGGAGCAGCAGGTTCACGCTTGGGTCGCTGGCGGCTGGTCGTTGTGATCGTCAGCCGGTTGGTCGTCCGGATGCTCGCCACGTTTGCTGATCAGGCTGCTGAACAGGATGCCGATTTCAAACAATAGCCACATTGGCACGGCCAGCAAGGTCTGCGAGAAGATGTCCGGCGGCGTCAGGATCATGCCGACCACGAAGCAGCCGATGATCACGTACGGGCGAATCTTCTTCAGGTATTTGACGTCGAC